>DATHOB010000001.1:0-2076 GCA_035485355.1 Opitutales bacterium
ACGTTACGCAGGAGAATTTAGAAATACTTTTTGGCAAAGGAGCGAAATTGACCGTCCATAAATGGCTGTATCAGGAAGGGCAATTCGCCTCGGGGCAAACAGTAACGCTCGTCGGTCCGCGCGACCGTATCATTCCCAATCTCCGCATTCTCGGCCCCTGCCGCAATCTGACTCAAATTGAATTGGCCTACACGGATGCGGTTTACCTGGGCATCAACGTCCCGGTGCGTGCTTCCGGCGATATCAAAGGCTCCGCCTCTGGAGTGGTGATTGGCCCCAAGGGCGTCGTCGAATTAAAAGAGGGTATCATCCGCGCGGCTCGGCATGTCCACATGAACCCTGCAGACGCGGCTTTTTACGGAGTCAAAGCCGGTGACAATATGACCTTGGTGGTCGAATCGACCAAATGCAGCACCCGCTTTGACGACATGCTCGTGCGCGTGGACCCTTCGTTCAAGCTTGAGGTTCACATCGACACCGACGAAGCCAATTGCTGCGACCTCGCCCAGGCCAAGCGCTGCGAACTGGTGCGCCAGGGCTAAACGAATTTCCAACAAAATTAACTGAATTAACCAAAAATCCTAAAATACCAATACTATGAATGACGCAATCGGACTGATTGAAACCCGCGGCTACGTGGGCCTCGTTGAGGCCAGCGACGCCATGGTGAAGGCGGCCAATGTCTCTCTGGTGAAGCATATCCAGATCGGCGGGGCTTTTGTCACCACCATCGTGAAAGGCGACGTCGGCAGCGTGAACGCGGCGGTGACCGCCGGCAAAGAAGCGGCGCAACGTGTCGGCAATCTCGTGTCGGCGCACACCATCGCGCGTCCCTCCGCCGGTTTGCTCGAGTTCTTCATCGGAGCCTAACCGCAGATTTCTAATAACCCTTAACTCTCTAAAACTATGTCAGGACAAGCTCTCGGAATGTTGGAAACCAAAGGTCTCGTCGCCCAATTTGAGGCGACCGACGCGATGCTCAAAGCCGCCACAGTCGAATTGCTCGGCTGGGAAAAAGTCGGCTCGGGCAATGTGGCTGTTTTCATTCGTGGCGATGTCGCCGCCGTGAAGGCCGCGGTCGAAGCCGGTTCCACCGCTGCCGCCGCCCTCGGCGAAGTGGTGGCCGCCAATGTGATCCCGCGTCCGCATGAAGATTTGCCCCTACTCGGCAAATTCCTCAACAAATCCACGAAATAGTGGGCTGGCGCCTCGCTGAGGCGTCCCAGGCTATTTTGTGCCGGGGCGTTTTGCGCCCCGTTCCTTCCCCTCACCGCCAACATCAACGCAACCCGCATCATGGGCAAAGTTCTCGTGGCCAATATCGGCAGCACCTCGTTCAAGTTCCGCTTGATTGAGATGCCGGGCGAGCAGCTGCTGGCCAAAGGCGGCGTCGAGCGCATCGGCGCCGGCGAGAGCCCGTGGCGTCTTGATATTGCGGGGCACGCGCCGACGTCGGGCACCGCGAAGTTTGCCAATTATGATGCGGCCATTGCGTTTGTGGAAAACGCGTTGCGCGGCACTGTGCTCACGGGATTCGATGAATTGTCCGCGGTGGGATTCAAGCCGGTAATGGCGAAGGGCGTCAGCGGCACGCAAGTGCTCGACGAAAAAGTGCTCGGCGCAATGGAAGCGTTATACACGCTTTTGCCCGCGCACAACCCGCCCTACGTCAACGCGGTGCGTTCGTTCAACCGGCTCTACCCGAAGTTGCCGTGCATCGGCACTTTCGAGACCGCGTTCTACGACTACCTGCCTGTCGAGAACACCCGCTTCCCCGTGCCGTTGGAATGGGAGCAGAAGCTGGGCATTCGACGCACCGGTTTCCACGGCGCGAGCCACCGGTTTGTCACCGAGCGCATTGCGCAAATCAAAGGTCGCAAGGATTTGCGCATCATCTCCTGCCACCTCGGTGGCAGTTCATCGATATGTGCCGTGCGTGACGGGAAGGCGATAGATTCAAGTTGGGGCATGACTCCGCAAAGTGGCCTGCCGCAGAGTAATCGTGTAGGCGATTTCGATGTGTTCGCGGCATTCTATCTGGCGAAGGACCTCGGCTTGGGCATCGACGAAGTGGAA
>DATHOB010000002.1:0-5342 GCA_035485355.1 Opitutales bacterium
GGAAATTGCCAGCCATCCACCAGTAAAAATTCTTCGCCACGTCGTCAACCGTTTCGCCGTAATCGCGGCGGTTGATTTTGGTGCCGCCCTCTCCGGAATCTCCCGCCCAAGCCAGCGCCCAGCGTGGCTCAATGGCCGCGGCCAAGACGGCCGTTTTTCCCCAGCGTGAAAAACCTTGCAGCGCCAGTTGCTTGGCGTCCACGTCCTTGTCCGTTTCAAAATAATCCACCGACTTGCTTAAGCCCCACGCCCACGCCGCCAGCACACCCCATTCATCCGGTCGCGACCGTGGTTGCCCTTTGTTCATTAGGCCAATGATGCCCTGCGTGAGCCCGGCATTGCTGTCGGCTTGCACGCTGCCGGTGTTATACAAGGCATAGCCCCATCCCAAAGCCAGAATTTGTGCCTCGGGGCTGTTGGCTGCCGGGCCCGCGGCTCCGGCTGCGTTTTGCCCAGTGGGAGGAGCCCCGCTGCCGAGCATGGCATACGTGGGATGCTTTTCAAAAATATCCGTGGTGGAGGGATCATTGGCCTCGATGAGTTTTTTTAGCGCACTACTTATGGCCGCCATCTCTTGCGTGTTCGGGCCGGGATCCGCCACCGGCCCCGCGGGAAAACCAAAACCAGGTGCGCTCAATTCCACAATCATCGGCACCCGGCCGGGTGCATTCGAGGGGGTGTTCACTATCAACTGGATGGTCGGCGTCGCCGCTGGATAACTTGAATTGTCAATATGCCCCAAGACATTCTTGGTTTTTATCCGGCCATTGTCCGTCGTTGACACAACTTCCCAGGTAATCTTCGGCGTGTTCGCGGGGATTTTTCCGTAAATCTCCCGCATCGAGTCCTCATAAATTTCCGGGCGACGTTGTTTCCACCACATTTCCGCAGTTGTGACCATCTGGCCATTTTTGAGTTTCAAGGGATCGGGCAGAGTGTAAGGTGCTACTTTCGCTTCGTCGTGGGTTTCCGCAACTCCCGCAGGCCGGGGTGGCGGTGGAGTGGGAATGTTGAGGATGGCAATCATCCGTTCCAAGTCAGTGGGGTTATTCGACCCTACTGCTGGAGTGTTTTGCGCGCGGGCAGGCGAAGCTGCCGTCATTGCCGCCAACAAGCAAAACAGAAAGTTAGTTTTCATGGGTATTGGGGTAATTAAAGCCGCAAAAATTTATTCCAATGCCTGCAACGCCCCCTTCAACCAGCCGAGCGCATGGGCCATGCCGGCATGCCAGGGTGCGGCACAATGGACTTGGGGGGTATGATCGGGGATGATAACGCCGTCGAAACCGCTCGCTTTCAAAATACGCAGCACCCGCAGCATGTCAACGTCGCCATCATCCACAAACGTCTCGTGGTAATTGGGCACTTTGCCATGAATATTGCGGAAATGCACATAGCCCAGACGGCCCGTGCGCGCATATTGGGTGACCGTTTCGTAAATGTCGCCTACGGTCATCTCCGCAAGCGTGCCGATGCAAAACTCCAGCGTATTGGCCCGACTCGGGGAAACATCGAGCAACCGCTGATAAAGTCTGGGCTGGAAAACCAAACGCGGTTGTCCGCGCATCGTCGGCAGCGGTGGGTCATCCGGGTGCGCGGCGAGTTTGACTCCCGCTTCTTCCGCCACGGGTAATACTTCGCGCAAGAATTCGCCCAAGCGCCGCCACAGTTCATCCGACGAAATCGACGGCACATTACCCTTAGGCGCATTCGCGTCATAGACCATGTTCCATACCATCCCGTTGGGCATCGGCTCGTCGTAGGGAGCAAACACTCCCACCGAGTCCGCCTCGCCGCGCGCATAGGGTCCGCTGCTGCGCCCGCACACCCCCGCCAAACTAAAATTGTAGCCCATCACCGGAATTCCCGCCGCACCCAATCGCCGGATGATTGTCTTCACATTTTCCATCTGCGCGCGTTTTTTTGGGCCATCGAGTAAAACATCGTGCCAATGCGCCGGGTCAAAATTCTCGATCGCTTCGAGCTTCAGCCCGGCGGCTTCGACATTTTTGCGCAAAGTCACCAATTCCTCCAAGGACCACAAAACATTCGGGTCACCCGCCATCCCCCACCCGCCCAGTGCGCCGGTTGGTTGATTATCTTTGGTGGCATGTGCGCCACTTTTGAAATAATCCACCAAGTGCGCCACGATATGGGTGGCCCCAACCTGCCGCGCAAAGCGGAAATGGTCGGGCGTGAGCATGTGCCGGTAAAGTCCGAGGCCGAGTTTCATGGGGCGCCCATTTTGTGGAAAAATAAATTTTTAGACAGCACAATAAAAATGGTATAGATCTTACCCACCCCCATCCACCCATGACCCCCATTCTGCTCCCGCCCCGTCTGTTGAATATTTCGCTCGGACTCTTGCTCGCCGTGCCCTTGGCGCGGGCGCAAATGGCCCCGCCGCCGCCCGTACAGCAAACTGGCGCGGCCGCTCGCGCGGCCATCAACCCGGTTTACCAAAACACTTACCGCATACCCACCGTCGCGGAAATCACCGGCGTGCTGGACCGCGTGCGCGGATATATGGAAATCGCCACGCCCGGCCGCCTGGTGGATGGCACCGGCCAGGAAATAACTGATTTTACCCAACCCGTGGCCGGCGCAACCAGCGAACGCGGCGGTGCCATTGTATTTCCGCTGCTTACCTATGAGGAGGGCGTGGTCTTCATCGGAATGCTCAACGCCGCGGACGCCACCGGCAACACCCAATACGATGATTACATCGTCAAGCGGCTTAACGTCATGGCGAATTACCTCAAAGTTGCCCCGGCGAGCAGTGCTGCAGTTCCAGGCGTGCGCGGCGCACGCGGCGGCGCGGGCCTCGTTGGGTTAAAAACCCCGAACTCCCTCGACACCTGCGGCGCCCTTTGCGCGAGTCTGCTCAAGGCCCACCTTGCCAACGTCGGACCGGATTTGTCGGCGGTCACCAATACCTGGATGGATTTCATGGCCAATAAAGACAAAGTTCCGCGTCTCGCCGATGGCACCATCGCCCGCCATGTTCCGATGCCCGATACAATTTGGGCGGACGATATGTATATGAGCGTCCCTGCGCTGGCGTGGATGGGAAAAACCACTGGCGATAAGAAATATTTCGACGACGCGGTGAAGCAGGTCACGCAAATGTCCGCGCGATTGTTTCAACCCGAACTGGGAATTTACCGTCATGGCTGGATAACGACCAACCCCGACCCGGTGGACATCCACTGGGCGCGCGCCAACGGCTGGTGCATGATGGCAATGTGCGAATTGCTCGACGCCCTGCCCAAGGATTATCCGGAGCGAAACACCATTCTCAATCTTTACCGGGCTCATGTACGCGGCATTGCGTCGCGTCAATCCGCCGATGGCCTGTGGCACCAATTGCTCGACCGCGAGGATTCATATCTCGAAACCTCCGCCTCCGCCATGTTCGTCTATGCCTTCGCCCACGGCGTCAACCAAGGCTGGATCAGCCCGGCGTTTGGCGCGGAAGCCATCACCGGCTGGAACGCCGTCGCCGCGCGCGTGAATGACAAAGGCCAAGTCGAGGGAACCTGCGTTGGCACCAGCTTCGAATTGAACGTCCCTTACTATTATTACCGTCCGACCAGTGTGGATGCCCTCCACGGCTACGGCCCCACTCTGCTCGCGGGATCGGAAATAATCAAGCTACTCAAAAATCCCAATATCACCGTGGCCTTATCCGGCGGCCTCTATGTCTCCCCCAAACTCGGCCAGCCCATGCCGTGGATGGAAGAGGGACGCCCGCCGACAAAATAAATTTGCCGTGCCTATAAAAACAGCCACCCGCAGATGAGCAATATTGGCAGTAACACGGGCAGGCTGTAATGTGTGAGGTAGCGATGAAATGTCGGGCAATGCACCCCGGCATCGTGGGCTATGGACTTGACCATGAAGTTTGGCCCATTGCCGATGTAAGTCATCGCACCGAAAAACACCGACCCCATGCTGGCGCCGATGACCAAGCGTGGCTCTTGCTCAAGCAACGTTCGCACCGCAGTTACGGAGTCGTGCGCGCCGGCAAATGCGGCGGGATGCAGTCCTATTGCCGTGGATTGGGCCAGTTGGAGAAAGTTTAGATAAGTGGGCGCATTGTCGAGCACCGCCGACAACGCGCCACTGCCGATGTAATATTGCATGGGATGGGTGCAACCGAATTCCTGGCCGTGGACGGCCAGGTAGCTCAACGCGGGCATCATCGTCATAAATATGCCGACGAATAAAAACGCCACTTCTTTGATCGGTTCGAAACGAAAAGCGTTTTTCTCGTGAATTTGCTTCTTGGTCAAAAAATAGCTCGCCCCGGCGATGGCCACCATCACCACTTCGCGCGCTGGAAACATATCATCAGGAACAAACACCGCCCCCACCAACGCCAATAGAAAAAACACATTTCCCATGCCGTCAAATTGCCAGGTCTCGCCATGCGTCTCGATCTCGCGCTCCATTTTCCGTGGCAGGCGATGGAAACTACGGACATCAAAAATATAAAATGCCACGAGCACCGCACCCACCGTCACCAGCCACTGGACAATGACATGGTTAACAAACCAGAAAAACGGCACTCCCGCCAGATAGCCCAGAAACAATGGCGGCCCCATCGGCGTTAACGCGCCGCCTATATTGGAGACTAAAAAAATAAAAAAAACGACATGATAGCCGCTCACCCGGATTTTGTTCATCCGAATCCATGGGCGAATCAGCACCATCGAAGCTCCCGTTGTGCCGATGACATTGGCCAACACCGCACCCACGGCGAGAAACACCACATTCGCCATGGGCGTAGCCTCGCCTTTAACCTGAATATGAATCCCGCCTGCCACCACATAGAGCGATCCAATCAAGCAGATGAAAGAGATGTATTCCCGCAGAGTGCTTGCCACGACCAATCCTCCACCATTGTGCGAAAAGTAATAGCCCGCCACCATTACGCCCAAGCCAATCGACACCGCCGGATAATATTTTTCCCACCACTGCTTGATAGTCGGGCGGGTCAATGGCATCACCGCGATGAGCACCAAAAGCAGGCCAAATGGCGCAACCATCGCGAGTGGCACGTTCACCACCCCCTCCACCGCACCCAAAACCGGGATGAAACCATACATTCAGACTAATGAAGCAAATAATTTGCCTGCCGACAAAGTTAATCACCCGCGCTGTAGTTGATATTCCTAAAAACACCAAGCCCGGCCGCGCAAGCAAGGGACTTGCGCCGGCCGGGCCGAGTGGTCTGTAGTTCAGGTTTGAGCGGTTTAAGTCGAAGTCGCCGGTTTCTGGGTAAGGAAGACTTCCTTGCCCTTCGACTTGCTTCTTGCGGTAAGGTATATCACTCCCCA
>DATHOB010000003.1:0-4115 GCA_035485355.1 Opitutales bacterium
GGTAACGTGTCATTAGGCGGGAGTACGGGGATTAACAAGGAAAAAAAGGTAAGGATGATGATAATCGGTGAAGCACCGCGCGTAGTGTGTAGGGCTGGGTGTCCTCGATCCAGCTGGTGCCCGAATGAAAATGATACCGCACCCTCGACCGATGACGTTGAAAACGGAGGTTGCGAGATTTCCTAACCCCAAACTCGAAACCAATCTACTCCACTCCTCGCTTTCTGTGCGCATTTTCTTATTTTTTTGGAACGATTCTTGCTTTACATGCCAAATTTCCTTCGCTAAAAAGCGCGGTCTTACCTAATCATTACGGCATCATTCCACCCATGTTGCGTTTGCGCCACATTCCTGTTTTTGTCGTCCTCTTCCTCGCCGCGCTCCCCGCGCGTGCTCAATTGGTTGAGCCTTTTCTCTTAACGATCAACGATTCCAACCCCTTCGACGTCACCTTTACTTCGACCAACTCCCATCCCGCCTCACTCGTCGGAGACGTTACCGAAAGTGGCGGCGTTGATCTGGTCGGCTTCTTCACTTCCAATCTGATCCATTCTGGCCCCATCGAAGTCGGCCAGCTTGGCGGCCAACTTAACCTTGTTCCCAATGGTCCCTTTCCCTTGCCCTATTCCAACTGGGCGATTGACAGTATCTTAGACCCCAACAACTCGCTGAACATTTATTTAGCCTCACTCTCGCCCACACCGCAGTTCTTTACGCCTGCTCTCCCCGCCTTTAACGGCAGTATGGGTGGCCCAATGTTAGACCTCATCTCTTTTCTCCCGGTCAATGGTTCTACCGGCGAAATTTTGGCCGGTAATTCCCTCTTTAACGGAGGCCCCATCGGCCAATGGGAAGTTGTGAATACGAGCGTTCCCGAGCCTGCGGATTTCGGCCTCGTCGCAGGAGTCGCGGCCGCCGGTGCCTTTTACTGGCGTCGCAAGCGCGCGACCCGCAAGGAATTCAGGGTTGCGAATGAATGAAATTGATCAGGTCGGCGTTGATGACGTCGGCGTGCGTGGTGGGCATCCCATGTGGAAATCTTTAGCTTGTGAGGTAGGGCGGGGCGTCCCCGACCCGCCTAGCTTGTGTGTCACGGACACCCTCGCCGATAGCATTGCAAACGCACCCAAGTAACTCCGCGCTACGCTAATCCCAACTCGAAACTCAACCCCCCCACCCCTATCCATATCATCTCCAACCGCCCCGCATGGGGTTAAGAACCCATCTAATCCGCCTTGAGAAAATGGCTCTAGTGCAATAGTTTATGGCACAGAGTTAGCTACCATAACCTCTCGATATCATGATTATTGCGCAACGACCTCCGAACGAAAAATCCCGCCTGGATAGCCTGCACAAATATCACATTCTGGATACCAGCGCGGAGCAGAGCTTTAACGAAATTGTGCAATTGGCCTCCTGCGTGTGCCAGACGCCGATTGCGACCGTGACTTTGGTGGATGACGAACGTCAATGGTTCAAGGCCGAGGTGGGCCTCAATGGCACGAAGGAGACGCCCCGCGACCCGGCTTTTTGCGCCCACGCTATTTTGCACGAGGAACTGATGGAGGTGCCCAACGCCCTGGGCGACGAACGGTTTCACGACAATCCATTGGTTGAAGGCGCGCCGAAAATCCGCTTCTATGCGGGTATGCCCCTGACGATGGGCGACGGCTCGCGGCTGGGTACGCTCTGCGTCATCGACCGGGTTCCGCGCCACCTCACCGACGACCAAAAGTCGTGCCTGCGGATTCTGGCGAAACGCGTGGTCAACCTGCTGGAGCTGCGGCTGACCGTCAGCGAGCTGAACCAGGCGGTGATGACCATCAAGGAGCAAAAGGCCGCGTTGCAAAGCCTGCTGCAAATGAACAACCGCGCGTTGCACACCATTGAGGAGCAAAAGGCGATTTTGCAAAAGACCAATGAGGCGGGCACGCGCCTGCTCTCCGTCATCGGCCATGATTTGAAAAGCCCGCTGGCGACGTTGATCACGCTCATGGATTCCTACGCCCTGCAAGACATGACTTCGGGCGAGTTCATGGAGTGGGTGGGCAAACTGCGTGACAATGTGGACTACGCGTACAATTTGCTGAACGACTTGCTGACGTGGGCGTCGGAACAATTTGAGGGGCAGGTGCTGGCGCGGGAGAACCTGCACCTCGCCGCACTGATTGAGGGCGAATTCAAAAACGTGCGCCCGCTCGCGGAGAAAAAAGGCAACCGGCTGGTCAACCGCGTGGCGCTGGATGCGGTGGTGAATGCGGATCCGCGCGCGCTGCTGTTCATCATCCGGAATTTGCAGCTCAACGCCAATAAGTTCACCGAGAAAGGAACCATCACCCTGGAAGCGCAGCCGCAAAGCGACGGGCAGACGCGCATCAGCGTGGTGGACACGGGCGTCGGCCTGACTCCCCAACAGTTGGAGCGGCTGTTTGACCCGGCCGCACGTTGCTCGACGGTGGGGACGCAGGGGGAAAAAGGCTCGGGCCTCGGCCTGCGCGTCTGCTCGGAATTCGCGCAGAAGCACGGCGGCAGCCTCGGCGCCGAAAGCACCCCCGGCAAAGGCTCACGGTTTTATTTCACGCTCGGCCCGAGGAAGTGAGATATGGTGAACAATATATGCAGGACATCGACCGAATTTCATCCTCTCTCCGGTAGTGCCCGTCTTGAGGAACGTCTTTTTGCGGGCGTATTCCTTCGGCTTTTATTTTTCTAACTGTAAACTAATCGAGTTATATTTACTCATTTTCCAAAGCCAATTCAGTAATTCCATTCCCACCCAGCCAATCAACCAGCCTGCAACAAAACTACGGGTAAAACCGAAAAAGAACAGCGTCAATGCGATTAGCGAGACTACGCAAATCGTGGAGGTAAGGCGTTCTGATATTTGTTTCATGGCTTCTTACCTGATTTTGATTTTCTACGCATACATAAGATAGGCTTGAACTGTTGTCAACGGCGATACGATCAAAATTATTTATGGATTTTACTCCCTCAACTTCCCTTCGGCTTTTTCGGAGAGGAAGGATTGGTAAGTGGCGCGGAGGCCGTCGCGGAGGTTGATTTTGGGGGCCCAGCCGGTGGCGCGCAGGCGCGTGGTGTCGAGAAGTTTGCGCGGGGTGCCGTCGGGCTTGGTGGAATCGAGGACTATGCGGCCAGTGTAGCCCACGGTCTCGGCGACGATTTCCGCCGCTTCGCGAATGGTCACGTCCGTGCCGGAGCCGATGTTGATCCAGTCGGCAGGGTTATCGAGCGTGCAGACGTGGAGCAGCGCGTCGGCGCAATCGTCCACGTGCAGGAACTCGCGCCGCGGAGAGCCGGTGCCCCAGAGGACGACCTCGGGCGCATTGGCCGCCTTGGCGTCATGAAAGCGGCGCAGGAGCGCGGGGAGCACGTGGGAGTTCTGCGGATGGTAATTGTCGCGCGGGCCGTAGAGGTTCGTCGGCATCGCAGAATGGAACAGGACGCCGTATTGCTTGCGGTAATACTGGCAGAGCTTGAGGCCGGAGATTTTCGCGATGGCGTAAGGCTCGTTGGTCGGCTCGAGCGGGCTGGTGAGGAGGCAATCCTCCGGCATCGGCTGGGGTGCGAGGCGCGGGTAGATGCACGAGCTGCCGAGGAAGAGCAGGCGCGGAACCTTGGCGAGGTAGGAACCGTGGATGGTGTTGAGCGCGAGCGCGAGGTTGTCGTAAATGAATTCCGCCGGATAAGTATTGTTGGCGTGGATGCCGCCGACGCGCGCGGCGGCAACGATGACGAGATCGGGCCGCTGCACGGCGAGGTATTTTTCCGTCGCGGCGCGGTCGAGGAGGTCGAGCTCGGCGCGGGCGGGCGTGAGCAGGAGATTGTCCGGATGGTCGCGATGGCGCAAAGCGCGCAAGAGCGCCGCGCCGACCATGCCTTGGTGGCCAGCGACGAGGATTTTCTGATTAGAAAGTGAAGCCATGGGGGAAAAGAAAGGAACCAAGGAACAAGGAGCCAAGGAGGGGAAGAGTTTTACCACGGATGACACAGATAAAACGGATGGAGGAAAGAAACGCCTCTGAGGTTACATTTCAATTTCGCGCCATTCGTGTTATCCGTGGTATCTTGCATAAAATGAGATTGATTGGTTTTGG
>DATHOB010000004.1:0-6445 GCA_035485355.1 Opitutales bacterium
AAAATATTTTCCCGACGAGTGGTCGCGTGCGATATTGGCTGCCTGAATCCGCGACAGGTGCCGGCGCTATTTCATGTTTCGGATTTATTCCTCGCGGGCCAGACGAACGACTTGCGGAAATTATGGGACATCCCACTGGCGCCGGAACCGGAAACCAGCCAGTGGCTCGTGGGCAAAACCCGCCCGTGGGTAGTCTGGACGCCCGATGGCTTTTTCACCCGCTACACCCCTGAACAATACATATGGATGACCTGCCTGCGCGGCCAAGGCCAAGCTTTTGAACTAGCACACCCGGGCGACGCACCACCGCGCCTGGCCTGGCAATCGGAAAGGCTATTCTTGAATAATTTTCGTCCCTCCGCAACCCGCGACCTAGGCATCGTTTTCCCACCGCGTCTGGATGAAATGCGAACTTTAGGCATCCAATACACCGCAGAGAACTGGTCGCAGCTCGTGGAGAAAACTGTGGCCCACCGCGCGGGCTGGAAATTCCGAATGGGTTTTTTAAAATCCGTCCAGCTTTGTCGAGCGAGGTACCTCTGGCGTAATTACTGCAGTCGCCAGCCGCGCTCAATACTGGTGCAAGCCATCCGGAGACGGCATCCTGACACAGAACAAATTCACTGAATAAGTTCGCTATCGAAAAAGTATGATCGTGTTAATCAGCAAACGCCTGCCCCCAACCCGCTGTGGAATTGGAGATTATACCCGCGGTTTGGCCATGGCTTTGGCGGCGCGGGGCGAAATCGTGGCCGGATTGGCATGGGAAAATCCCGGTGATCCACCGCCTGCCGATGCCGTTTTTCCCATAAAATATCTTGCGGCAGAATCCACCTCGGCATTGCTAAATATCCTGCAAGAATTCTCGCAAATTGCAAAAGCGCCGGTGGACGTCATCCTGCAAACTTCCCAGTACGATGTGCATCCCCAAGCCCTCGCCGGATGGCTAACGCGTGGGTTGGCCCAAGCCCAATCCAGCGGATTCGTCCGCCAATGGGTGATGATGATGCATGAAATATGGTTGCCGCATATGGCCCGGCGGCGGGAGGTGTTACGCTATCCCTGGCAACGGGCATCGTTTGCCCGTTTGCTGAACACCGCCGGTGCGGTGGCAACTCCCACGACCACCTATGCCAAGCGGATTGAACGGCTCGCACCCAATTCGCATCCCAAAGTATTACCGGTATTTTCCAATTTTGACGAACCGGATACGACTGATGCCTTGGAAGCTCCTCGCGAAAACAGCACATGGACGATTTTTGGATCTGCAATACGTTTGCGCGCGGGATTGGAATCGTTGCTGGATGATGCCGGGAAAAATGATCTGCGTAGCCAAATCCAAAAGTTGGAAGTATTCGGTGGGGAGCGGGATGCCGGAGTAGAGGCAATTTTAAACCGCAATCCACCAATTCCACACAACTATCAACCGGCGATTTCCGCTGAACAGGCAGGCGAATGTTTGCGTAAGTGCCATGCCGCTTGGATTGATTACCGGGAAGCCCACGTAGATGCCGCATTGCTGGGCAAATCCGGCATCCTCGCCGCCGCGCTGGCCAATGGCGTGCTGCCCGTGCTGGCGCATCCGGCGACTGGATTTGCGGCGGAGGGCGATGCATTACCGTGTTGGTATTCAGTTTCCAATCCGCCACCATTGGCCGATTCACCCGCCGCACAATCCGCTCGGGCAAAAAACCTGGAGTGGTATCATCACCGCGCTTCGCGCAAAGTTCATGCCGCGTGGTATGCGGGCGCATTGCGCACCGCGATCGCTAAAAAATAAAATTATGCGCGTGCTCGTGTTTACTAACTGTCCGCTCGACCCCACTTTGGGGTCGGGGAAAACAGTACTGCGTTGGAGCGAGGCCTTGCGCGCACACGGCCATGAGGTGAAGATATTAACGCCGAAAGATTTTGAACTCGATTTTGGCGTGCGCAAGGGGTGGCGATGGCGGCTGGCGCTGGGTGCCTGGTGGCAGGGCGCGCGACTGGTGCGCGATTTCTCACCGGATATGGTGGAGATTTACGGTGGGGAATTTGGCTGGCTTGCGCAACGCTTGCGCCGCCGCCACAATCGGCCAATGCTGGTCGCGCACTTAAACGGTTTGGACGCGCTAAGTCACGAGCTCATGCATCCTGAAGCACCCAAGTCGAGAAACACCCCACCCCACTGGCGGGAACTGGACGCCTTATGTTTTTCTCACGTGGATCGTGTGGCGGCATTGTGCGGGGCGGATGCCGATTATGTCGTGCAACGCGGTTGGAAAAGAACTGCGCAGTGCACCGTCATCGAACCGGGATTGGAAGCGGAATTTTTGTCCCCTACCCCGCCAACGAACCGGGAACACCGGGTAGTTTTCACCGGTTCGTGGTCGGCGCGCAAAGACCCGGCCACTGTCGCCAAAGTCATGATAGGATTGCTGGAGGAGGATGCTAATTTGCATTTCGATATTTTGGGTGCGGCGCCAGATGCGGCGGCCATTCAGGCGACATTTCCCGAAGCGGTTCGCGGAAGATTGTGCGTGCATGGCAAATTGTCCAACGCGGAAATGGCCGCGGTGCTGCGGCGGGCGCGGGTGTTTTTCTTTCCCTCGCTTTACGAAGGTTACGGCATGGCGCTGGCCGAGGCGATGGCCTGCGGCTGTGCGGCAGTCACCACCGCGACCGGCCTCGGCGCCGACTTACGCCACGGTGAAGAAGCCTGGATTTGCCCCATGCGCGACGTTGGCGCCATGCAGAGTGGAATCCGCCAATTGCTGCGGGATTCTGCATTCAATGAAAAAATCTCCCGCAATGGCCAGCAACGAGTGCAAAAACTCTCGTGGGAAGCGCAAGGTCAAATGCTGACCGCCACCTATGTTCGCTGGCTGACGGAATGGAAAGGACAACAATCATGAGCAATCCAACGCCAGTGGTGGTGGCCAGCCTGATCTGTGAAGCGCACCGTGACTTGTGCCTGCAATCGTTTCGCGGTCTGTTGCAATACAGCGCGGAACCGGTGCAATTGCATTTGTTTGAGGATGGTTCCTTAACTCCGGAAACGGCGGAGGCGTTGCGCGCGGCGCTGCCCGGAGTGCGAATTTGGTATTTCCGCGATTATGACGGGCCGACCCGCAATTGGCTGGCACGTATGCCGAATTTGCGCAATTTCCGCGCGCTGACGCCGATGGGTTTGAAAATTTTCGACATTCCGCTGCACATGTACAAGGAAATCGGGCGGTTTTTTTACATCGATTCAGACGTTCTCTACTACCAACGGTTTTCCTGGGAAGCGTTACGCAAACTGCCCACGGATGCCGTGTTGTTTGCCCGCGACAGCCAGATGGCCTATTCCATCGGTTGGCGCGAATGGCTGAAGTGGCGCAAGCGGTTGCCGTTGCCATTTGCCGCCAACCTGGGATTTTATAATTATCCTCCCGAACGGTATAATCTGGAATATCTCGAGTGGGTTTACAGCGAGCCGGATTTTTGGCGATATTGGACGGTGATTGAGCAACTGGCCTGGGCGGCGATGAGCCGAGGGGAAAATGTTTACTATGTTGACCCCCGCCAACTGGTGCAGGCCTGCCCTGGTTACACGATAAGTGAGCGCACCGTCATTGTGCACTACCCCGATGTTTATAAAAAGAAGATGCGGCAACAATCCGACCGGTTGCCCACGGGCGTGCCTGCGGCGGGTTCGTCGCCCGTGGTATTAAGCCCGGAAATTGCGCCGCAAGTGACTTTTCTTCGTTATGCCCAAAATGTGCTTCACCGCCGTCAATTGATGCGGTTGGCGGCGACGGATCCCGTGCACCAGTCGCCATAATCCATGCGTTTGGTTTTCATTTGCTCAGGACTGGAACCCGGTCGCGACGGCGTGGGAGACTACGCGCGCGAATTGGCCCGTGCGTGCACTGCAGTGGGGCATGACGCTCGCTTGGTTTCGGTACGCGATACGGGAGGTGGCGACAATTCTTCCTCTAGTAAAAACGAATTACGCCTGGTGGATATTTTCCGGCGACCGGACGATGCGCGAAAATTGGTTGCTTGGCTGCGAGATTTTGAACCGGACTGGGCGAGCGCGCAATTCACCCCCTTTGGATTCCATCCCCGTGGCCTGGGCGGGCGGCGCGCGACAATGTTGCGTGGTTTGCTTCCGCCAGCCACCCGGCGGCACATTATGCTGCACGAAATCTGGCTGCAACCCGGAGCCGGTGGCGCATTGCGGCATCGCGCGCTCGGTTGGACACAACGGCGAAGCGTGGATGCATGGACTGGTCGGGGTTGGCAACCGGCGGTGATTCACACTCAGGCGCGGTTGCACCAAGCAAGGCTTCAGGCGCGCGGGGTGGAGGCAAAATTACTGCCGCTGTGTTCCAATTTTGCCGCATTCGAACTTTCTTTGGGCCATGCGCGTAGCGAAGTAGTCGATTGGCTTCAACAAGCCGGCCATAAAATTGACAGCCAGGGATATTGGCTGGGGCATTTTGGCGCCATGCATGCGCACAGTTGGGATTTTACCGCTTTCGCCCGGAAAATTTCGTCCATGCCGATGCCTGACGGCAAACGCCCGTGCTTTTTGGCATTGGGCCGCTCGGCGGCAGTGAAAGAGGCTTTTGCGCAAACCGCGCGTACTGTGCCCGATGCGGATTTTTGCGTGGTGGGCGAACTGCCGAAAAGCCGGGTTGCCGTGATGCTGAGCGCATGCGATGCCGCATTTACTGGCACCCCTTGGGACATTGTGGAAAAAAGCGCCGCGGTGGCGGCATGGCGGAATCAGGGTATCCCCGTGTTGGTGGTTCGCGCGGGAGCAACCGACCCGGCAAAATCGCCGCCATGGCCGGATCCGGGTTTGATTCTGGCCGAAGGAACCATCGCCACAAATTTCACGCTCCCGACCGGGCGGGTGCCGGGGCCAACATTTCTCAATTCCGCAGAAACCGCACGGGAATTGATTGTGGCTCTGGATAGTTCTGCTTCCGCATGAGCACCTCTACCCCATTGCGCGTACTCATAGTCGCACCGTCCCAGGGCGGTTATGGCGGCATCGAGGCTGTGATGCTTGCGCAAGCCGCCAGTTTGCTGGGTAATAGCAAATTTTCGCCCCGCTTGTGTTTCAAACTCGTGCAAGGGGCCACCTTCGGGGAGGCGCTGCGCACAGAGTGTGATAAACTGGGTGTGCCCTATTCCGTGACGCAGCGAGCCAGCGTCGATTTGTTTAACAATCTGCGCTGGGCCGAGATCGTCCACGCTCATAATGCCGCGCCCGACATTGTCTTGGGCGCAAAATTTTTGCGCCGTCCGGTGGTGCTGACCATTCACAACCATCGCCCCAAGCAAAACTCGCCGCGCGCGCGGCTTTGGGCTTTGGGCATCCAATACGCCAACGTGCGTTGCTACATATCTGATTTCGTGCGCCGCACCTGGGAGCCGAACGGGCCGCGCGCAGGCAGCGAGATCATACCTTCGGTTTCCCGTTTGCCCAAGCGCGAAGTCACCTGGGACCGCGAGGGGTTCTTCTTTATTGGCCGTTGGATTGCCAACAAAGGGATTGAGGAACTCGTGGAGGCCTATGCCACCGCCAATATTAATCGCGCACGCTGGTCGCTGACGCTGGCGGGGAACGGACCATTGCGCGCGAACGTGGAAGCCTTGATTGCCCGCCATGCCTTGACCACGGTGCGGCTCGCCGGTTTTCTCAGTGAGGAAGAAAAATTTTCGTCGATGGGCCGGGCGAAATGGAATGTCGCGCCGCCGCACACGGACGAGGATTTGGGTCTCACTCCGATTGAAGCGCGACATTTGGCGGTGCCGTCCATTATCACCCGCGACGGCGGTTTGCCCGAGGCCGCGGGGCCGGACGCGCTGGTGGCCGAGCCGGGCGGTGTTACGAGTTTGCGGGCACAGCTGGAAAAAGCGGCGGCCATGCCAGAAGAGGAATACCAAAGGCGCGCAATCGGTAGCCAAATGCAGTTGGACAAATTTTTGCGCCCCTTGAGTGATTACCATGCCATCTACTGCCGATTGGCCGGGAGGGAAATCCAATCGTGAATGATTCAACGAAAACTCCCTTTCTTGTCGTTCACCCCACCGGCAACACGTATGTGCGCCATGATTTGCAGGCTTTGCACGAAGCGGCCCGCCTGACCTGTTATTTGACGGGTCTAGGATTCAGCCGCAAAAGCCTGTGGGCCGATTTTCCCGGCCCAGAAGGATTGCGAACCGAGCTCCGGCGGCGGGCTTATGATTTGCCGGAAAATTTGATCAAAGCACACCCCTTGCGTGAAATGGTGCGCCTGCTTGCCCCGCGCTTGAAGTTGAACTCACTCACCACCCATGAAACCGGCTGGGCCAGTGTGGATGCGGTGTTTCAATCGCTCGACCGGGCTGGGGCGCGGGAAATTGCTACATCACGAAGCCGGACCGGTGCGGTGCTGGCCTATGAAGATGGCGCGGAACAAACTTT
>DATHOB010000005.1:0-17545 GCA_035485355.1 Opitutales bacterium
GCGATGCCTACGAACATGCCGCCCACGGTGGTGAGGTCGGGCAGTTCCATGTGGTCGAAGTCGATCATCGCGCCCAGCAGCAGCAGTGAGAAAAACACCATCCCGGAAATCGCCAGGGCCGGGGGCATCGTCATCCACAACACAAGATAAGTGCAGGCCGTCGCCGCTTCGATGATGGAATAGCGGATGCTGAATTTTTGCCCGCAGCAGCGCGCCCGCCCGCGCAGGATGAACCAGCTTAAAATCGGAATATTGTCATACCACGCAATCATCTTGCCGCAGACGCAATGCGAGCGCGGGGTGACGATGGACTTCCCCGCCGGGATACGCAGGATGCAGACATTGAGAAAACTGCCCACGCACGCGCCCAGATAGAACGCCAGCGCCCCCAGAAACCAAGGATGCGTGGTTTGGATGAAATGGAAAAGTTCACGCATGGCGGGGGGGCAGGCCGAGCGCCGCGCACGCGGCGGCCATCATCGTCGGGGCGATGGCTTCGGGCGTAATATCTATACCTTCGTGGGCCTTAATCCAAATACTTAACGACTTCGCGCCCTGCCAAACCAACATGCCCAGGCCGTCGGCGGCGCGCAAACCCCGCGCCTGGGCGGCGGCGACAAATTTGGTCGGTCCATGGCGATTATAAACCATATCGAAAACTTTGGCGTCCTGGCCCAAGAGTTTAACGTCAAACGGCAGGGGATCGTTGCGCTTCATTCCCACGGTTGTGGCGTTGATGATGACGGCATTTTTCGCCCAGGCCTGTGCCGGGGGATTGGCGACATCGAAGCCGCGAATGCGATTTTGAGGGTCAAACGGCCGCAAACGCTCGAGCAAAGGCGTTAAATTACTCATCGAGCGATTACCGATCCAGATCGCCGAAGATTTAGAATCCAAACAATAAACCGCCGCGCTTCTCGCTGCGCCGCCCGCGCCAAGAATGACGGCTGTTTTCTCGGGCGAATAAAAATTGACGCCCAGCTCGTTCTGCAAAGCCAACCCCAATCCATAAGGATCGGTGACGAAGCCATTCCAAGCACTGCTTTTTTTGGCCACCAGCGTGTTCACTGCGCCCACCGCTTGGGCTTCATTGCTTGCGATCTCCACCAAATCGAGCGCGACGATCTTGTGCGGCACCGTCAAATTCAGCCCGAGGAAATTATTTTTGATGAAAGTCTCCAGCGCGGCTTTCAACTCCCGCGGCTTGACCTCGAATTTGCAATAGCGCCAATTCTGCAACGGCGCATGCTGCTTCGCCAGTTCCGCGAGCGCCGCGTTGTGCATCTGCGGGCTGACCGAGTGCGCCACGGGGTCGCCGAGGACAGCAAGGGATGGGGGCAGGCCGGGGCGCAATTTCTCCCACGTCTTCAGGTCGGCGAGGGTGTAAACTTTCGTGTCATCAAGTGGGTTCGGCATGGCGGCGGTAGGCGAGGTCGAACTCATGGACAAATTCGGCAAAGAGTTTTGCCTTCGCGTGGTCACGCGCGGCGGTGTAGTGGTTGACCAGGTTGCGGCAGCAGCGCGCGAGGACTTCGCCGACCGGCGCGGGCATCAACGCCGCCACGTCAAAGGGCTGCTCAATTTGGTGAAAATAGGCGCGCATATCGGCCACGCTGCGAAATGCACCGCCTTCATAGGCGTCGATATAAAACGGCTCGCGGCCGATATGGCAGCCGACCATGAAGCGGCCCGGCAGGCTCACCGGGTCGAGCTCAATGCCGCAGCGCAGGGCGACGAGAATATACACCACCGAGAGGGTGAGTGGAATTCCACGGCGGCGGCGGATAACCTGGTTGAGAAAGCTGTTGCGCGGGTCGTGGTAATTGTCCGCCTCGCCGCGAAAACCGTATTCGTGGAAAATCACGCGGTTGAGCACGAGGCACTTTTCGCGCGGGGTCGAGGGCGTGAGCAAAAGCTGGCGGCAGCGCGCCGCCGCGGCGTCGAGAAAGCCGTAAGTTTCCGTGGGGTTGAGCGCGGGGAACACCGTGCGCTCGAGCAACAGCAGGCCCGTCTCCAACTCGTAGGTGTAGGAGCGGATCATGTCCAGGAACATCTGCACCGTGTCCTCGCCGCCGAGTTCGTGCAGGTAGCGGCGGGCATGTGCGGCAAGAGAGGCATCGGGGCCGTCAACCGTCGCGCGGAGGAATTCCAGGCCCGCCGGGCCCTGGCGGCCAAATTCTTCCAGCAAAGCCTCGCGCACTTGGGGGGTGGGGTCGTCCAGCAGGAGGCGGAGGGCCTCGGCCGACGCGGGGGGAAGGGCTTCCGTGGTCACGCTCGCAGTGGAGCAGAGTTTTCCGCGCTGGGCAATCACCAAGCAAGGGTGGGGCGGAGCCGTATTAACATTGATTCACTCCCTTACCGCACCTAGAAAGCATGGCCAACCCCCCAAGACCATGGATCAGCTTACCCCGAATAAGAATACGATTTCACGCCGGGAATTTGTGCGGACGACGGCGCTGGCGGCGGGCGCCGTTTCGACCGGGCTCGCGTTGCCAAGCACCCGGGTCGCGGAGGACGCACCCACGCCGAAGCCAGCGGTGACCAAGCCGATGATTGGATTCCAAGCCGAATCATCCTACTTGCTGCAATACGGCATCGCCCGATTTTTTGACGACGTGCAGACCCGCGCGAACGTCAATACGCTCTTTCTGCACTGCAATCTCTTCCAGCCGTCATGGGAGGGGCTGGACCGCTCGACCAGCCCCGCGGGCAATTTTGCCACCGCGCACCCACAGTATTATCAGGATGTGCACATGAAGCCGCAGGCGCTCAGCGGGCGCGATGCCAGCCTGCCGGAGACCATGGCGCAAATCACCGCCGAGACTAAAAAACGCGGCATCAAAATTTATCCATGGATGGAGGAGGACAACCGGGCGCAGCCGAACATCATCGGCATGGATGAACTTTACGAGATCGACCTCTATGGCCGGCGCACGACCGCACACCCAGGCGGGCCGTGCCTGAACAATCCTTATTTCCGTAATCTCATCACTGCGCAGGTGGAGGACTTCATCCGCTCCTACGATGTGGACGGGCTGCAGCGGGGCTCTGAGCGGCAGGGGCCGCTGGGCAATGCGCTGGGGACGTGGCACCACGGCGCGAAGAGCGACCCCGGGCACACGTCGTGTTTCTGCGAATATTGCGCGGCAAAGGCGGCGAAGCAGGGGATCGACTTTGGGCGCGTGCAAGCGGCGTTTCGCGCGTTGGAGCCGTATGTGCGCGCGGGGCGGGCGGGCCAGCGGCCGCGCGACGGCTACTTTGTGGCGTTCTGGCGTCTCCTGTTGAAATATCCGGAGTTGCTCGCCTGGGAAAACTTCTGGGCCACCAGCATGCGGGAGATGCAGCGGGAGTTTTACGCCAAGGCGAAATCGATCCGCCCGGACGTGCAGATCGGCTTCCACATCTGGCAAAACGTCTCGTTCAGCCCGTTTTACCGCGCCGAGCAGGATTACCAGCTTTACACCGAATACGCCGACTTTTTAAAGCCGGCGCTTTACGACAATCCGGCCGCCGAGCGCATGGTGTCCTTCGTGTACAGCGTGACGCAGAATGTGTTCGGCGATGTCCCGCTGCCGCAGATGCTGGACGTGGAATACCACATCATGGATTTGCAGGAAAAATCTTTTGCGGAAATTGTCCCCGACGGCGCCAACTACGAGAACCAGTTGAGCAACCTCGGCGTCAACGCCACGCCGCGCGGGCCGTTCCCCGGTTTTTCGGGCGACTATGTTTACCGCGAGACCAAGCGCACGGTGGACGCCGTGGCCGGCTCCAAGACGCAGGTTTGCCCGGGGTTGGGCATCGACGTGCAGGACAAGAACAGCACGCGGGAAAGCGTGCGCGACGCCGTGCAGGCAATTTTCCGCGCCGGCGGCACGGGCATGGTGATCTCCACCAGCCACGCGGCGATGCGGCCGGAGAATCTGAGCGCAGTCGGCGCGACCTTGCGTGAGCTGAAGCTGGCGTGAAGCGCGAGGGGACGCGAAGGAACAAAGGAACAGAGGAGCAAAGGAGCGGAGAAATGTTGGGGTAGGGCGGGGCCTCCGGTCAGACAGGAGCGCAATGCGCGACGTGACTGATACCTAGCTCAAGCGTGGCAGCGCGAGGGATAATCTTTCAAATTGAATTCGGATTCGCTAGGCGGGTCGGGGACGCCCCGCCCTACCTCACTTAGCGCGGGCCACAGGCACCGCGCTACTCTTTCCTCTGTTCCTTTGCTCCTCTGCTCCTTCTTGAGAAAATGGAGCCGGGAATCGGATTTGAACCGACGACCTACGCATTACGAATGCGCCGCTCTACCAACTGAGCTATCCCGGCCTTGCTTCCGCACCCGAGGGCATGGAGACAAGGGTTGATTATCAGAAAACCGCCCCGCCCGCGCAAGCCGTTAATTCACTTCCGCTGCACAAAGACTGTACCCTCCCTTGCCAAATGCAGATTTCTGTAGGATTTATGGCAGCGTGGACATGGTTTTCGTTTTGAGTCTTGTCCTTTATGGCGCGAATGGTGTGATTGATTTGCCCTTATCTATGGGTTACCATGTCTGACGAATCCCAGCCATCCCCCGAAGGTCAGTTTCTCGTTTACCAAGCCGAGGACGGGATGCTCAAAATAGACGTGCGATTCGAAGGCGAGACGGTTTGGCTTACTCAAGCGCACATGGCCGCGCTGTTTCAGACGACCAAGCAGAATGTAAGCCTACATATCCAAAATGTCTTTTCTGAAGGCGAATTGACCGAGAGTTCAGTAGTCAAGGAATCCTTGACTACTGCCGCTGACGGCAAGAAATACGCGACCAGGTTCTTCAACCTCGATATGATCATCTCGGTGGGCTACCGGGTGAAAAGTGCCGTGGCCACCCGGTTCCGCATTTGGGCCACCCAGCGTCTGCGGGAATATATCGTCAAGGGCTTTGTCCTGGACGATGAGCGATTGAAAAACCCCGACCTGCCCTTCGATTATTTCGAGGAATTGACTCGCCGGATTCAGGACATTCGTACTTCCGAGCGGCGGTTCTACCAGAAGATCACAGACATCTACGCCACCAGCATTGATTACGATGCGACGCAGGAAATCAGCATTCGTTTTTTTAAGACCGTCCAAAATAAGGTGCATTGGGCGATCACCGGCCAGACCGCCGCCGAGATCGTTCACGACCGGGTGGGCGCGGGTAAACCCAATCTGGGGCTGACCAACTGGCGTGGGGCTACGATTCGCAAGCAGGATATAACCATCGCCAAAAACTACCTTACGGAGCCGGAATTGGCGGCGTTGAACAACCTCGTGGAGCAATACCTGGTCTTTGCCGAGGGTCAGGCCATGCGGCGCGTGCCCATGCACATGGCGGACTGGATAAAAAAACTGGACGGCTTCCTGACGCTCAACGAACGCAACATCCTCACCCACGCTGGGCGCATCTCCCACGAAGTGGCTCAGGCCAAAGCCGAGCTGGAATACGACAAATTCAAGTCCCTCACAGCCGCGGCCACCCGCCCCATTGACGCCGATTTCGAGCAAACAGCAAAACAGATTCAAAAGCTGCCACGACCAAAGAAATCTAAAAAGAACAAGCCACAAACGAAGCTGGATCAAAAGCGAAGGACTTAACGCTTATGCCAATGCAAATAGACATTCAAACCCAAGTCATTGATTATGCCAGACAAGTTCACCAACAAGGTTGGTCGCATGGCAGCGACATTAGCATTTAAACTTCCAGTGCTATAGCCGTATGCAGAGCATGGCAAGACGCCGTACGGAAATCATTTGGAGAACGTTTTCGTTCTGAGCATGGTCTGAGCAAATTCGACAACGGTCAGAAAATTGACCTGGTGGACACTATAGATCGTGTAGCATATGAACTAAAGGTTTCTAAAAATAATACTCACATGGAGTTCTACAGGGATATTTTCAAAATCCTCGTATTCAATTACCGCAATCCAGATGAAAAACTCCTTAAATTTGTATTTATCACTCCGCACGCTGGCGTTAAATTACTTGGAAGCTCTTTCCCGGATGATGTAAAGAAAATATCACATGGAATAGGTTTGGTAGTCGAGGTGATCGGCATTTGACGTTAAATTATTTATTGTAACTGAATAAAATGTTCTCGAACTTGGCGGGGTAGTTGACCTCCCTTGCCCCCTTGCCAAATGCAGATTTCTGTGCGATTTTGAGCTCGGCCGGATGCTATTAGATATCCCCACCCAAGCCATGACCCCCGACAGCGAGTTGCTGCTCCGTTATGCCCGACGGGGTGATGAGACGGCGTTTGCCGAAGTGGTGCGCCGCCATGTCAATTTGGTGTACGCCTCGGCGGTCCGGCTGTTGAACGGCGATGCGGCGCTGGCCGAAGATGTGACGCAGACGGTGTTCACCGATTTGGCCGCCAAGGCGAAGCAGTTGGGCGGCCACGCCAGTGTGGCGGGGTGGTTGCACACCAGTGTGCGGTATGCGGCTTCGAGCGCCATTCGCTCCGAACAACGCCGCCGTGCCCACGAGCAGGAGGCGAGCGCCATGTCCGAAATCATGACCATGAATCCCGAGATCCACTGGGCACAATTACGCCCCCTCATCGACGAAGCGGTGGGCCAACTGCGTGATGCCGAACGCAATGCGCTGCTCCTGCGCTTTTTTGAGGACAAGAGCCACCGCGAGGTGGGCCAGGCGCTGGGCCTGAGTGAGAACGCCGCCCGGATGAAGATCGAGCGGGGGTTGGATAAATTGCGCGGATATTTTGCGCGGCATGGGGTCAAGGCCAGCGCGGCGCTGTTCGCGGCCACGCTGGGGGCACAGGCGGCGACAGTGCCGGCCCCGCCGGCATTTGCGGCCTCGGTCGCGAGCAAATCGCTGCTCAATTTGGCGAAACTGAAAGCCGCCGGGGGCCTGGCCACGAAGGCGGGCATGCAAAAATCCGTGCTGGCCAAAGCTTTCGCGCTCTTTGCCGGGGTGACGGCGGTGACGGCAGGCGGGTTGATGTTGCTGATGCCGCCGCATAAACCGGCGGCGCAACCGGTAACGGCCAAATTGGCTGCTACTCCGGAAACCTCTACGGTCACGAAAACTCCCGCAGCCACTCCGGCGGTGGCGAATGCGTCGCCGATTTTGGCTGTGCCTGTCGTGGTGGTATCCACGGCAGTTCCGCTCACCACGGTCGCCACCGCGGAAATAGCGACGGCCAATGATGCACAAAATCCGGCGCAGACGGTGACGAGCCAGACAAGTTCAGCGGAAGTACCCAACGCAAACGCTTCAACTGATACGGCCGCACAAAATTCGCCCGCCACCGAAATTCAAAAGACAACGACGACGCGGTCGGCCAATATTGCGCCTGAATTGGCGGCTTCCCTGCCGCTGCCCGGTGATGGTGACCGGCGGACCGACATTATGCTGCTGCAATTGCCCCGGGTGGCGGCGAATCTCGCCGCGCAGCCAGCCAGCGTCTTTGCGTGGGACGCCGTGGGCGCATTCGCGGAAAACCGCGCCCAAGTCGCCCGCAGCACGAATCAAGGCGGGCCCATGCGTTGGGGCTTCATTGACAATGCGGGCAAGGTGGTGATTGCGCCCAAATGGGACGCGGTAGAGCCATTTTCCGGCGGGCGCGCGGCGGTGGCGCAATATGTGAACCCGCAAGTTTTGAAATGGGGATTCGTTGACCCGGCGGGGCAGGTGGTCAGCCCGCTACAATGGGACGCCGTTGAGCCGTTTTCCAATGAACTCGCTGCGGTGAGTCAGCAAAAGCAGTACAATGTCAATGGCACGGTCACCGGTGTGGAAAAATGGGGGTTCATCAATCCCAGTGGCAAAATCGTGGTTCCGCTGCAATTTGATGCCATCCAAAATTGGGACGGTTCGTACCGGATGTGGCAGGGCAACCGCCTGGTGGTGCAGGGGGGGTGGGAAAATTTTGACGGAACGTCGTCGGGGGTCGTCGGGCCGGATATTTTGCAGGATTGGAATGTGGGTGCTGGCGAGACATACGCCCGCCACACGGTTGAGGATTGGGATGATTTTTTATCTCAACAAAGATCCAGCACTTTTTCCGCGCCACCGTCGGCGTCACCCGCGGTGCACACGGATTTTGTCCTGCGCGGACCGTATGATGGAGACTTTGCCTGGAGCGCCGCGCAGTATTTCAACCATTACCACCCCGCCAGCCGCCAGGCTTTTTCCGAGGGCATGATCGGAGTCGGTATTAGCCAGAATGGAGGTATGAAGTGGGGTTTTGTGAATGCTTCAGGTCACTTGGTAGCCCAACCGCAGTGGGATTCAGTCATGCCGTTTTCCGAGGGACTGGCCTTGGTGAAATCCAGTGTCACTAAAATCTCGACCCCGACCGTGTGGACCACGGCGAAAATTGCCACCACCACCACGGCACTGGTTGAAACAGTTTCCCCACCTTCCGTGCAATACGGATACATCGACCACACGGGCAAGCTGGTCATCGGATTGGAAGAAGGGTTTGCCGGGTCGTTTTCCGAAGGATTGGCCGCGCACACGCTGACCGTCACCCACGGGCAGGAGCCACACCGCATCACGCAAATTTTGGCTTCGGGTTATATCGACCAGTCAGGTGCCATGGTCATTACCGCGCACGGAGCATGGGAGGCGGTGGGGCCGTTTTCCGAAGGCTTGGCGGCGGTGCGCACTCCCGGGGGGCTCGGTTATATCGACAAGACGGGCAAGCTCGTCATCGCCGGTAATTGGGATGCCGCACTGCCATTTTCCGAAGGGCTGGCGGTGGTGGCATTGCGCACGCGACCCAATGCCCCGTATCAATTTGGGTACATCAACACCCAGGGCAAAAGTGTCTTCCCGGTCAAATTTGGCACCAACCGCGGCGATGTGACCCATAGCGCGGAAAAAGGCCAGGTTATCGAGCATTTGCCGCCGCCTTTTTCCGGCGGACTTGCGCTGGTGAATTTGAGCGTCGCGGGCAAAGACAACCAGGCGGCCTATCTTGACCGCACGGGCGCAATCGTGGCCGGATGGCCGCTGGAGCGTGGGCATGTGCCCATGCCTTATGTCGATTGGGCCGGGGGCTTTTCCAACGGCTATGCGGCGGTGGGCTTGCCATTTGCCGGACAAAAATCTGCGACGAACGTCCACCAGGCCGTGTTGCTTTTTGGCCGAGATGTGCAAGCTCCCAACTCGGACCCGGTGGTCAAATGGGGTTTTATGGACCGGGCCGGGAACATGCTACCCGCACCAGGGCAGTGAGTGGCAAAAGTTGTAGAATGAAAACATCGCAAACTTTAAGGATTGAGGTTACGCGTCAATCATCGTAAAAGTAGTTGTCAGGATCATTCATGAATAATAGTCGTTCATCTTACCAGCGGTACTGGCGGCAATATTGTGCTTACGGTATTGCCGGCTTGCTTGTGGTGTTGACGGGCGTTGCCTGTAATGGAGCTGATCAGGCTATGCCGAATGTAGGCTTTCCTCCGGCTCCGCCGCCTCCGCCGCTTCCAGTTTCCCCTCCGGTAAAGCCGGAAGTTGCAATTTTTGAAGCGGCCAAAAACGGCGACTTGAATATGGTCAAATCACTACTCAAAGATGATCCCGCATTAGTATTCAGCAAAGATGATGTCGGTCGAACGCCTTTACATGTTTCGACGGGCCACAAGGAAGTGGTTGCGTTTCTGCTGGCCAATAAAGCTGACGTCAATGCCAAGGACACGAGCGGCTATTCGCCATTGCACCTGGCCGCGTCCCTTGGCCATAAAGACGCGGCAGATTTGTTGCTGGCCAACGGAGGTGAAATTAATGCCAGGGCCAGCGATGACCAGACACCACTGCAAGACGCGGCGAGATTTGGCCAAAAAGAAATGGTTGAGTTTCTCCTAGGCAACAAGGCGCAGGTTAATGCCTGCGACAAAAACGGGCTGACGCCTTTGCACGAGGCTGCGGAAAATGGCCACGCAGATGTGATGGCATTGCTGTTAGCCAGCAATGCCACAGTGGATGCCAAGGGCAGCCACAGCGAGACGCCCTTGCATTATGCGGCGAACAAAGACGTGGCCGCACTACTCATCGCCCACAAAGCCGATGTCAATGCCACGGATATGTTCAAGCGGACGCCTTTGCATTACGCAGCGTTGAATGACCGCAAGGATGTGGCGGAGATACTGCTGGCAAACAAGGTGGACGTTGATCTCAAGGAAAGCATGAGTGGCTACACCCCTTTGCACTTCGCCGCGGAGAAGGGAAACACCGATGTGGCGGAAGTGCTCCTGGCCCACAAAGCCGATGTCACCGTCAAAGACCACAGCGGCTACACCCCGTTGCATGTGGCGGCTAGCGAAGGCCATCTGGAAATGGTGCAATTGCTGTTGGAGAACAAGGCGGAAATTGATGCCAAGGGGAACGGGGGTTCGACACCATTATGTTTGGCGGCTAGCAACGGCTATTTGGGCATTGTGGAGCTATTGCTGGCCAAAGGGGCAGATATTAACGCGCGTGGTGCGGGCGTGGGCTGGACCCCGCTGGACTTTGCCATGCAATCAAGGCAATCAGGCGTAGCCGACTACCTGCGCCAGCATGGTGGCAAGGAATAAGTTGCAACGGAAAGCGTCCAGTGCGTGCAAGCCTTAATCTTATGCCGTGGTGATGGGAGAAAGTGCCTCCCGCATTCTTTGCATTTCCCCGAGTTATCCGCAGGTTATTCACAACTTATGCGCAGGAAATGGCAGGGATTTGGGAATAAAAATATGGCCGGTTGGGTAAAAAATTGTTGCGGCGGCGGGCGGCGCGCTCTGTAGTGCGCGGTTTAACGCATCCATGTTCCTCCGCGAAATCAGCATCAATGGCTTCAAAAGCTTCGCCGACCGCACGCGCATCGCCATGCAGCCCGGCGTGACCGCCATCGTCGGCCCCAATGGCTGCGGCAAGAGCAACATTGTGGACGCCATCCGCTGGGTACTGGGCGAGCAGAGCGCCAAGGCCCTCCGCGGCGGGAAGATGGAGGACGTGATTTTCGCCGGGACGGACCTGCGCAAGGCGCTGCCGGTGTGCGAGGTATCGCTGACGTTCACTGATTGCGAAAAGGAACTGGGTACGGCGTTCAATGAAGTTGAGGTGGGTCGCAAAGTCGGGCGCGACGGGGTGGGCGAATACTTCATCAATGGCAAGCAATGCCGCCTCAAAGACATCCACCGGCTGTTTATGGACACGGGCGTGGGCCGCGTTTCCTATTCGTTCATGGTGCAGGGGCAGATTGACCAGATTCTGTCCAGCAACCCGGCCGAACGCCGGTCGATTTTCGAGGAAGCCGCCGGCATTACTCGTTACAAAAGCCAGCGCCGCGAAGCGTTGAACAAACTCGCCTTGGTCGAGCAGAACCTTGCCCGGGCGACGGATGTGATCGAGGAAGTGGCGCGGCAGATTGGCTCGCTCAAGCGACAGGCGGGCAAGGCCTTGCGCTACCAGCGCCTCAAGCATCGTCTGACCAAGCTCGACCTCGCCCATAACGCGCATTTTTACACCAAACGCCAACTGGCTATCGCGGAATTGGATGCCTTGGCGACCGCCGCGCGCGAAGCGGCTACGGGTGCGGCGTCATCACTCGTGGAGCGTGAAGAACGCGTGGCTGAGTTGAAGTCCGCCCGCGCCGAGCTCACGCGCAAACTCCAGGATGCCCAGCAAGCCGTGTTCGATTTGCGCTCGGAGATGGAGAGTTCGCAGAGTCAGGCGGAATTTTCCTTTGTGCGGCGCGACGACCTCGTGGGCCGCCAGAGCGAAATCGAAAGCGAAATTTCCGGCCTCAAAAGCCAGTTGGCCGAACTCGATCAACGCCTCAACACCGATTCTGCGCATCATCAGGGCGCGCTGGGCTCGGTGGATACTTCGGATTCTGTTTACCGCTCGCGCCAGGGAGAATATGAAGCGGCGCTGGGTGAGCTGGAAAAAACGGAACGCGCGCTGCAAGATCGTCGGCAGCACCTATTGGTGCTCGAAAGCGGCATCACCCGCCTGCGCACCAACAGCACGCACCTGGAGGTGGATTTAAAGACTTATCAAATCAAGCACGCCGCGCTGGCCGACGCCGTTTTCCAGCTCAAAGAGGAACAGGCCGGATTGGAACAGCAACAAGCCCAATTGACTGCGGCCCGTACTTCGCGCACAGGGAATTTTGCCGCCGCCCAACAGGCCGTGGCCGAGGCGCAGGCCGCTGAAACCGCCTTGCGCCAGCAATTTCGCGAGACGCAAACCCGCATCCAGGATCTCGATCGCAAATTGGCGCGCGGGGCGGCGCAGCTCGCGGCACTCGAAAGTTTGCAGGCGCGGTTTGAAGGTTTTTCCGAGGGCGCAAAAGCCATTTTGCAGGGCAAACTGGAAGACCTGTTGCCCAAGGGCGCGTATCACATTCTTACCCGCTTGGTTGAAATCGACGATGCCTCCGCGGTGGCGATTGAAGCCCTGCTCGGGCCTGCGGCGGACGCTTTGGCATTGGCGGATTTTGCTTCGGCGGGGCCAATTGCCGGCCGCCTCGCCTCTGGCCAACTCGGGCGCGCCTGCCTGCAAGTGCCCACGCCGCCGCGCACCCGCCATGCTTCGTCAACTGAACTCCCTTCGGACATCCGCCCGGCATTGAGCGGCATTTCCTTGCGTGACGGACATGCCACGTTGCAGCCGCGCTTGGAAAGTTTGCTCGACGATTGTTTCATCGCCGATTCGCTGGAAAGTTTCCTCAATTTCTGGGCTGCGAATCCGAATTTTGATTTTCTCATGGTCGCCACTCCGCGGGGCGAAGTCGTGGACCGCCGTGGGCTCATTTTTGGCGGCCTCGCCGACACGAGCAACAAGGAGAGCTCCTTCCTCGGGCGCGAGGCCGACATCCGCCGTCTGCGCAAGGAGCTCAACGCGCAGAATTCCGAACTGACCCAGCACACCGAGGGTGCGATGCGTTTGCAGAGCGAAATGGACACCGCCGAGGCGCTGATTGCTGAAAAGCGCGCGCGCGTCAACGAGCTCGCCCAGGAAGTCGCCACAGTGCAGACGCAGGAAAGGACAATCGCCCAATCCCTCGCGCAAAATACGGAGAGCTCCGCCCGCCAGCGTCGCCAACTGGAGGAGTTGGAACAAAGCCGCACCGAGGCCGAGCAACGCCACGCCCGCGCCCAGGCCGACTTGTCCGGAGCGGAATCGCAAATTTCCGGCGAACGTGAAGCCATTGTCACCGGCGAGGAACAGTTGACCGGCCTGCGCACCGCGCGCGACCGCCGCCAGGAAGTACTGGCCGAAGCCCGCCTTGAACTTGCCGACCGCCGCCAGCGCCTGCAAACCCTCGACCGCAATCTCAGCGAATTGCAAAGCCAGCGCCGCGACCTTGACACGCGCCTGTTGCGCCGCACGCAGGAAATCGACGCCATGCGCGAGCAAATCGCCGAGTTGGAAAAATCCGCCGCCGAGCAAAAGGCGCGATTTGCGCAACTCCAGCAAACATTAGCAACTGCCACCGCGTCACTCGAAGCGGATCGGCAGGCGGTGTTGGTGCGTGAACACGAAATCAACGAAATTGAAGCCAGCCTGACGAGTGATCGCGACCGCCGCCGCGAACGCGAAGCCGAAGTGCACACCCACGAAGTGAAGCTGGCCGAAGAGCGTTCGCAGTCCGCTTTCCTCGACGAAAAAGTCCGTACCGAACATCAACTGGATATTCGGCTGATTAATTGGCGGCTCGAACTTTGGTCGGCGGACGAGCAATTTTCCACGCGCATTAAGCTGGACGACCTCGATGAAGAGGCCGACCTGGCTCCCAAGCCCAAGCGGCCGCGCGGGGAGCCGACAGCGGACGACCTGGCCGCAATGGACAACACCGATTGGGAGCCGCTCGTGCGTGAAATCAAGGATTTGCGCGAACGCATCGTCAGCATCGGCGCGGTCAACCTCGTCGCCATTGAGGAATACGCCGCACTCCGCGAGCGCCATGATTTCCTCAAGACCCAGAGCGACGACCTCTGGAAATCCAAGGAAGACCTGGTACGGGCCATTGACGAAATCAACCAGACTTCGTTGCAATTGTTCAAGGACACCTTCGACCAAATCCGCAAAAATTTCCGCTTCACCTTTGAAAAACTATTTGGCGGCGGCGAGGCGGATTTGCAACTCGTGGAGTCGGAAGATGTGCTCGACAGCGGAGTCGAAATCGTGGCACGCCCGCCGGGCACGAAGCTGCGCAGCATCTCCCTGCTCTCCGGTGGTCAAAAAACGATGACGGCGCTCGGGTTGCTTTTTGCGATTTACATGGTCAAGCCCAGCCCGTTCTGCGTGCTCGACGAATTGGACGCCCCGCTCGACGACGCCAACATCGGGCGCTTCACCGCGATGTTGCGGGATTTCACCCGCTATTCGCAATTCCTCGTCGTCACCCACAACAAGCGCACCATTGCCACCGCGCAGACGATTTATGGCGTCACCATGCAGGAGCGCGGTGTGACCCGACTCATCTCCATGCGCCTCGACCCGGAAACCGGCCAGACTATCGCCCACGGCACGCCGACTCCGGCGACGCAGACGGCCTCGGCGCCGGCGGTAGTGGAAACTGCCCCAGCTGAGGCTGCCCCATCCGAAGCTGCCCCATCTGAAACGGCACCGGCTTAAATCTGGCAGATGGATTTTTAGTGCGCGGCCGATGCCGCGGCGGCTTGGGCATTGGCATTGGCCGCACCCAGCAATCCAGTCGCAACGCCATTGACACTGGCGAGGGAGGCAACGCCGACCCCGCATCCGGCTAAACTGTTAAACCAAAGTTGATTACCAGTTAGAGGATCCAAGCAGTAAGTGTAGCCCACCACGGAGACGATTAAGCGGTCACCATCCAGCAGCACCGTAACGTAACCCGTGCCCGTCGGGCTCTTCCACTGCCAAATGGTTTCGCCCGTTTCCCGATCCAGGGCCACCACCCGCGAATTGAAACCGGCAAAGATAAGCTGGGCCAATGCTTTTTGGAAAGATGCGGTTCTCATGGCGGGATTATCCATTTACCAAAACTCCGAGACAAGGCAAATGCGGTCGGGTTCCGGTCAAAGCCGAGGGTTGTGGCCCTTATATCCCGTCCTGAACTGTAATCACGTCAACCGACTTCACTTTGTCATTTTCAATGAACAACGCCACACGGTAATTTATGTTTGAAGGCACTCTGAAGCTCGAGAAAGATAAACTACAATCGTAGTACGGTACACCTCTGATGACTTGGCTGATGCTACACCAATAGCCGGTTTTATTCATAGTGCCATGAAAACCATGCTGTTCCATGATGTGTTCAGCATCGGCGAGCGGTGTGCCAACTGGAACCCATTTTTCAAGCTGTGCTATTGCGGCTTTATCGTTTTCGGGAAGTGGTGGCGGCTTGCTTAGCAGGCAGGCTATAACAACCGCCGCCACCAGGCTTGTAACAACCGCTCCTAAAATCTTCATAACCTTGATTTTCACATTACAACCATTGCACTCCAAAGTAATCGTTGTCAATATTGTGACCTTTAGCAGCGGAGCCGAAGGTAATTACATCCTGTTCAAATCAGTCCCCCCGTCTTGCGTCAGAGGTTTGACAGCCGCTCGGGTTCCGGCATTAAGGCCCGTTCACCTTTTCTTTTCTTTCAATCTGCAATCGCGCTCATCGGCCATTGTGGTCTTGACGAGACCGTAATAAGGTAAGACAATGTAAGACATGGAAACGATTCTCTCCAGCAAGGGACAAGTGGTGTTGCCCGCGGCGGCGCGCCAGAGGCTGCATTTGACCCGCGGCGAGCGCTTGAGTATTGAGGTGCTGAAAGACGGTATTTTACTTAAACCCACCCGCCAGCGCCGGGCCTATCGCTCAGAACGACACCCTATTTCCGGATTACCACGCATGGTGGCAGTCACGCCAATGGCTCACAAAGTCACCGCCGCTGAAATTGCGCGATTGAACGCTGAATTGATGTGAAAAACGGCTATCTACTGGACGTTAATGTGCTGGTGGCCTTGTTGTGGGACACCCATAGCCTGCATGCCCATGCCAATCGGTGGTTCATGCGGGAAAAGCCGGAAGTTCTTGGCTGCGCATTCACGGAATTGAGCTTCTTGCGCATTTCCATGGCGGACAAGACTATCGCGGCGGGTTTTGACGACGCGAGCCAAGCGTTTGCCGATTTCACAAACGCTCTCGGACGACGCTATCATTATATCACGAGCCTACCACCGCCCGGCAGCTTGCCCCAGGCGCTCATAGTCAATCAAAAGGAAATCAGCGATTGGTATTTATGTGAACTGGCCAAGGCCCATAGCGTACCCTTGGCGACCTTGGATACGGGGATCAAACATCCGCATGCAGTGCTAGTTAATCCCCTGTGAGGGAATAAGCAGAGACGCCTTAGTAACAAACTTGCCGTCCGTTCTTCCGAGGTTTGACACCGGATGGGCAATCCGGCATTAAGGCCCGTTCACCCTTTCTTTTCTTTCTATTTGCGATGGCTCTCATCGTCCAAAAATACGGCGGCACCTCGGTCGGCAACCCCGACCGCATTCGCCATGTCGCCAAGCGCATCAAGACGCATCGCGACCGCGGCGACCAGGTCGTGGTCGTGGTCTCGGCGCGCAGCGGCGTGACCAACGAGTTGATTGACCGCGCCAAGTCCCTCAACCCCAACCCGGACGAGCGGGAGATGGACGCGCTCCTCGCCATCGGCGAGCAGGAGACCATTGCCTTGGCGGCCATCGCCCTCCACGCCATCGGCGTGCCGGCGGTGTCGCGTACCGGCCCACAGGCGGGGATTATCACCGACGACGCCCATACCCGCGCCCGCATCCTTGATGTGACGGGCGGCGACATCAAAACGCAACTCGACGCGGGCAAGGTCGTCATCGTCGCGGGTTTCCAAGGTCTGAGCACTCACGGCCAAGTGACGACCCTCGGGCGGGGTGGCTCCGACCTTTCCGCCATTGCCATGGCGTGGGCGCTGAAGGCCGACTTGTGCCAGATTTTTACCGACGTAGACGGAGTTTACACCGCCGACCCGCGCGTCGTGCCCACCGCCCGCAAACTCGACATAATTTCCTACGACGAAATGCTCGAACTCGCCTCCAGCGGCTCGAAGGTGATGCAGGCCCGCAGCGTCGAATTCGCGCAAAAATACAACGTCGTCTTTGAAGTCCGCTCCAGTTTTAATGACGAACCCGGAACCATTGTGAAAACCGAAGCCCCCAATATGGAACAAATCCTGGTCCGCGGCGTGGCCGTGGATAAAAACCAGGTCAAGTTATCGCTCATCGACGTGCCCGACCGGCCCGGCGTCGCCGCCACGCTCTTCGAGTCGCTCGGCGCGCACGGCGTTGTCGTGGACATGATCATTCAGAACATCGGCCGCGGTGGCCTGGCCAACCTGACTTTTACGGTGTCGAAAGAGGACGTGCCGCGCTCGGAAAAAGTCGTCAAGGAGGTCATTGCTGCTCTCGGCGGTGGCAAGCTCGGCCCGACGGCGGACATCGCCAAGGTCTCGGCGGTAGGCATCGGCATGCGGACGCATTCGGGCGTCGCCGCAAAATTCTTTGGCGCGCTGGCCAAGGCGGG
>DATHOB010000006.1:0-4038 GCA_035485355.1 Opitutales bacterium
GATAAACAAGAACTATCCTGCACTTCGTATCACGTTAAACCCTCGTGACAGCGTGCCGCTTTCGGTTGACCTCAACCATCCCTTAAGCAATGTTATAGTCCACGCATGGATACCGCCCAGGAGCTCGTAGAGGCCGCGCTCGAACTCGCGGAACGGACGGCCAAGCTGAAATTTGCGCCGCCGGTTGCCGTCGTTTATCGTCCGCTCGAATACGCTTGGCGACCGCATGAAGCCTATTTACGCCGTCATGGCCGGGGTGAAAAGCGGGTCGTCTTTCTGGGCATGAATCCCGGGCCATTCGGCATGGCGCAGACTGGGGTGCCATTTGGCGAAGTCAAAGCGGTGCGCGATTGGGTGGGAGTATGTGCACCGGTGGATCATCCGGCAGTGGAGCATCCGAAACGCCCCATCACCGGTTTTGCCTGCAAGCGCTCGGAGGTCAGCGGCAAGCGCCTGTGGGGCTTGTTTGCCCAGCGGTTTGGGACGGCGGAGAATTTCTTTCGCGAACATATTGTTTTCAATTATTGCCCGCTGTTGTTTATGGACGAAGGCGGGCGCAACTTGACGCCTGACAAATTCAAGGGCGAATCCGCCGAAAAAATGTTTGCCGCGTGCGACACCCATTTGCGCCGCGTCGTCGCCGACGTGCGGGCCGAGTGGGTTGTCGGCGTGGGTGCGTTTGCCGAGGAGCGCGCCCGGCAGGCCTTGTTGGGCCACGGTGTGGCGATTGCCCGCATTCCGCATCCGAGCCCCGCTAATCCTTCCGCAAACAAAGACTGGGCGGGCGCGGCCACCAAGGCCATGCTCAAACAAGGAGTGTGGTCGTGAATATTTTATAATCCCTCATGCCTGCCGATTCCAGACCGCCATTTACCCAATACCGCGAAGGCCTCGTGGTGGTTTGGCGGAGTTTGGCAGTCAACATCGCGCTGGCGGTTATTAAAATGAGTGTCGGCCTGGTGGCCCGCTCGCAAGCATTGGTCGCCGATGGCCTGCATAGTTTTGCCGACCTCGCTTCCGACATTGCCGGGTTGCTCGGGCTCAAAATTGCCGAAAAACCCGGAGATGAAAATCACCCTTATGGCCACCACAAATTTGCCAGTCTGGCATGCTTGTTTGTTGCCGTTGTGCTATTGAGTTTTTGTGGGCTGCTAATCTGGAATTCAGTCCATAATTTGCGCGAGCATGCCACTGAAGTTCCCGGGGTCGCGGCCTTCTGGGTCGCACTGGTGGCGATGATAACCAAGGAGGTCTTCTTCCGTTACGCCGCGCGTCGCGCGCGGGAATTGAAATTGCGTGTGCTCGCGGCCAATGCGCTCGACCACCGGGCCGACGCGTTGGCCTCGCTGCTCGCCGTGGCCGCAATTTTGGCGGCGCGCTGGGGTGGGCCGAATTGGGCGTTTCTCGACAAAGTAACCGGACTGGCCCTCGGCGCGTATCTCGCGGCGTTCGGCATCAAAATTTTCTGGCAATCTTGTGCTGACCTGCTGGATACCGCGCCCGGCCCGGAAATGCTCGACGACCTGCGCGAACACATCCTCGCCGTCCCGGGTGCTACGGCTTACCACCAATTCCGCGCCCGGCGGGTGGGTGATTTGTTTGAGGTGGATTTGCATTTGCAGGTGGATCCGCAGTTGACGGTCGAAGCCGGCCACGAAATTGCCCGCCAAGTTAAAAAGGCCATTTTGGAAAAACACCCCGAGGTCATCGAAGTGTTGGTGCATTTGGAGCCGGCCACGCCCGCCCACCTCAAAGACACGGGTGTGCACGGAAGCAAAGTGGTTGAGTGAGCGAAAGCGGTGAGCGGCTGCTTTTCCTTCTTGCCGTCCGGGTGGTCAATGAAACACTTTGGCGGGGTATGGACAAACGCGCCCTGCTCTCCGTCAGTGACAAATCCGGCCTCGCCGACTTCGCCCGCGCGCTCGCGGGCCGCGGCTACCAACTGCTCTCGACGGGCGGCACGGCCAAGCTCCTGCGCGACACGGGCCTCACCGTCACCGACGTGAGTGAATACACTGGTTTCCCCGAAATGATGGAAGGTCGCATCAAGACCCTGCACCCCAAAATCCATGGCGGCCTGCTGTGCCGCCGCGACAGCGCCGACCACCTCGCGCAAGCCAAAGCCCACGGCATCGGCCTGATTGATCTGGTCGTGGTCAACCTTTACCCATTTGAGCAAACCGTCGCCAAGCCGCATTGCACGTTTGCCGAAGCGATTGAAAATATCGACATTGGCGGGCCGTCGATGCTGCGCAGCGCGGCGAAAAACCACGCCTCCGTCACCGTGGTGTGCGACCCGGCGGATTACCCGCGGGTGCTCGCGGCGATGGACAATGACGCGAAACTCGCCGCACTGCGCCGCGAACTGGCGCTCAAGGTTTTCCAGCGCACCGGCGCGTACGACACCGCCATCGGGGCCTACCTGGCCGCCCAGCAAAAAGCGGATGAACCCGACCTCGACTCCATCGCGGGTTTTCCGGAAAAATTCACGCTGACTTTGCCCAAGGCGCAGAACCTGCGCTATGGGGAAAATCCGCACCAACGCGCCGCGCTCTACGGCTCGTTTGGCGATTGCTTTGCCCAACTCCAGGGCAAGGAACTCTCCTATAATAACATTTTGGACATCACCTCGGCGGCCTACCTCATCGGCGAATTTGAGAAGCCGACCGTCGCCATCCTCAAGCACACCAACCCCTGCGGTGTCGCCAGTGCCGCGACTTTGGCCGAGGCCTGGGAGCAAGCGTACGCGACTGATCGGCAGGCGCCTTTCGGCGGAATCATTGTCGTCAATCGCACGGTGGACGAGCCGCTGGCCAAAGCCATTGCTGAAATTTTCAGCGAAGTCATCATCGCGCCGGGTTTTGATGATGCCTCCCGCGCGATTTTCGCGAAGAAGAAAAATCTGCGTCTCATGGTCGCGCAGTCGAATATGCGCGCGGAAACGTTGTTGGAACTGCGCAGTGTCGTCGGCGGTGTGCTCGTGCAGGACCGCGACCACAAGCCCATTAGCCCGTCGTCGTGGAAAGTGGTGACGAAGCGCGCGCCAACCGAGTCCGAATGGGCCGCGTTACATTTTGGCTGGCGGGTGGTCCGGCATGTGAAGTCGAACGCGATAGTTTATGCGGCGGCCGAGCGCACGCTCGGTGTCGGCGCCGGGCAGATGTCGCGCGTGGATTCTTCAAAAATTGCCGTGTGGAAAGCCGGCGAGGCCGGTCTGTCCCTCCAGGGTTCGATTGTCGCCTCCGATGCGTTTTTCCCCTTCCCCGATGGCCTGATTGCCGCCGCGCAAGCCGGGGCCACCGCCGCCGTGCAACCCGGCGGCTCCGTGCGCGACCCGGATGTCATCGCCGCGGCGGACGCAAACAATTTGGCCATGGTTTTCACTGGCGTGCGGCATTTTAAGCACTAAATTCATAAATTATGCGGCGTGGGATTTTGCAGATTGGTCTGGGAGCGTTTTGCCTGTGGGCCGGCGTCGTTTCGGCGTGCGGAGCGGACAACCCGGTTGCGCCGGTTGTGCAAGCCCTTCCCGGCAAAGCGGGAACATTTCCCGACGAAAAAATCACCGTCGGCGCCGAAGTACGCGAGTATCGCCTGATTGTGCCGGATTCATTGGATTTGTCGAAGCCCGTGCCCATCGTCTTCGCTTTTCATGGGATGGGGGAGGACAACAAGGATCACTTCGCCACGGTTTCCACACTTCCGGCGCTTGCCGCCGAACACAAATTCATTCTCGTTTTCCCAGCGGCATCGACCCAGGCCATCCAAGGCCAGTTGGTCAAAGCTTGGGCGCTCGTGCCCGACCGCGCGGTGGCGGATATTTTATTTTTCGACGCTTTATTGGCGAAGTTGCAGACCCAATACCACATCGACCCGGATGCGGTTTACCTGACCGGCATGTCCAACGGCGCGTATTTCGCGCATTTGCTGGCGCGTGAGCGCGCGGATGTTATCGCCGCCGTCGCCGCGCATTCCGGGGAGCTGGGGCAGTTTGATTTGCCCTTCATCCAATCCAAGCGGAAATTCCCCGTGATGATC
>DATHOB010000007.1:0-3877 GCA_035485355.1 Opitutales bacterium
TCTCGTTAACGCTTAAAACCGTCCAAAAACCAAAATGGTCGGAGTGGTGGGATTCGAACCCACGGCCTCTACGTCCCGAACGTAGCGCTCTACCAGGCTAAGCTACACTCCGCATGGCGTCTGCTCGCATCCGGGCCACCCCGAATGGATAACGCGCAAAGTGTCTTAATACCCGAGCCCCCCGCCCGACGACAAGCGTAAATGTAGACAAAGTTTTTTAGTGCATGGTGCTTTGGTTCTTGGTGCTGGGTACCTAGTTTTTGGTTCTGAGATGGCGCGGAATGTTGAGGTGGGGTGGGGTTTGCGTGTGGTAGCACGAGGGATAACACGGAGCCCCAAACCAACAACCAAGAACCAGGAACCAAGAACCCCCCCAACCTCTACCTCAACAACGCCGTCGCCGTCCACAACACCGGGGCATTCCCATGCAATTCGTTAAACGTGTTCAGGGCGTCGCCCGCCAGCGGCTTTTGGCCAATGTAGTATTGCACCCCGGCGGTGGTGTCCGCCCCCGTATATTTATTCGTGCCGGGGCAGACGTTGGCAATATTGCCGTCCTTGTCGATTAGTTTGACGAGACCGAGCCACGCCTTGCGCGCCGCCGGCCCATAAGTCTTCGCATCGAGCCAGCCGTTTTTGACGCCCGAAACAAACGCAAAGGTGAACATCGCCGAGCCGGACGACTCGCTCCACGCCTCCGGGTGGTCTATCAATTCCTTCCACAGGCCGTCGTCGCCCTGGTATTTGAGCAACGCCGCCATCATTTTCTGGTAGCCCGCAAAAATTTTCGGAAAGAGCGGATGGTCCGTCGGCAGTTCGCGCAGCAATTCCGTCACGCCCGCCGCCACCCAGCCATCCCCGCGCGACCAATAATACGGCGCGCCGATGCCGTGGTAAAACAAACCGTCCGGCTGTTGCAGGCGGTCGAAGTAGGCGGAAAACATCTGCGCGGTGCGGTCGAGGTAAACTTTGTCATGCGTCGCGCGGTAGGCCTGCATCTGGTTGATCGGCATCATGTACAAATCATCCACCCAAAAACGCGCCTCCGCGCCATTGCCCTCGACAATCGTCACGTCGGTGGAATTGGGCACCGGCTTGAACACGCTGGCCAGTTGCCGGTCGGCAAAGGTTTTGCCGAAATCCAGGTAGCCCTGCGTCTTGGTCAGCAGGTAAATCTCCAGCGGAATCGTGCCGAAGACGTGGAAGTCCACCGTGCTGTTCGACGAAATATGCGCCGCGCCCTCGGGCGTGGAAAAAATGGCGAATTTTTGAATCAGCTTGTTTTGCATGTCCGCATTCTTCGTCACCTCGGCGAAGGTGAATGCGCCATACCAGGCGATAACTTCCGGATACACCACCGGAGCGTTGGCCGTGCGGGCATATTGCGGCGTCTCAAACCGAAATTGGCGCGGCAGGAAATTGTCCGCGACGCGTTTGCCGATTTCCTCGGGCGACGTTCCCTCCGGCCACGTCCCAAAATACTGGGCCAACACTTCCTTGCTCGGCGGCGTGATGACGATTTTGGCCGCTGGAGTGGCGGCGGTCGTCGCGGCAGGCGCCGAAGCTGCCGGTTGGGCCGATGCTGCGGCCGGTGCGGCGGCGGTTTGCGCCGGGCAACGCGCGGCAATGAACAACGCGGCGGCCAACAGGGTAATTGCAGGAGCGAGAGGGCGGGGGAAGTGGGTCATGGGGTAGGGGAACGATGTTCCCATTTTGCATCGCAGGGTCAAGGTGAAACCGTGCGCCCGTGCGTGGTTGCGTGAATTCGGACTTACTCGTTGTTATCGCTGTAGGGGCGCAATCTTGTTGCGCCCGTCTTGGACTTTTCAATCCACTCCCAATGTCGCGACCAAATTCAAACCCATTTTTTCGCGCGCGAACACAATCAAGTCCTCGGTCGGCGGCGCGGCGAAGTCGCCGGGAATTTCATCAAAAAACCGGATGCGCGCGGCGTGCAGCGCTTGGCGCGGGAGCGGTAGCATTGCGGCATGGCGGGTCGTCCAGCCGTGTTGCGCAAATTCCAGATACAGCGTCGCGTCCGGCCCATACAATTTGTCGCCGACAACGGCATGGCCCAGGTGCGCTGCATGCACACGGATCTGGTGCGTGCGGCCAGTGAGTGGCGTCACCCGCGCGAGCGTGTATCCGTTCTTGGACACAATCGGTGTAAATCTTGTTTGCGCCGTTTGCGCGCCCGCTTCCTCCGGCGTCGCCACGCGGCGCATGACGGCGACCGGATTTTTTTCATCACGCATCAACGGCGCGTTCACCTCGATCTCCCCGCTCATTTCGCCTTCGAGCAGCGCAAAGTAAGTTTTTTCCACGCGGCGATTTTGCATCGCCATTTGGTAACGCCGCGCCGCTTGCGGATGCCGCGCGACGACGATCACGCCACTCGTCTCGCGGTCCAGCCGCGTCACCAGATGCAGCGCCGTGGCCGAAAAACTTTCCCGCAACGCGCCCACCAGCGACGACCACGGCCCGCGTTTCGACGGGTGGCACACGACCCAGCCGGGTTTGTTCAGCACCAGCAAATTAGTGTCTTCATAAAGAATCCAACTGCGCAGTTGTGCCGCGTCAATCAAGGGAGGTTCGTGGTCTGGGATGGTCGCATTCGGGGCATTCATTCGCGGCGGAAGATTTTTTGCGTTTACGAGGACAGGGGTTCCGCGGCGTCCGTTAACGGCGGCGGCTCGCCCCGCCAATAGACGATGCGGTGCCAGACCCACTCCAGCGGCCCTTGCCGGAAATAACTCATATAAATCGGCGAAATCAACAGCTGCAAGATCCACACCGGGAACACGACGAACAACAACTCAAAATGCCCGAGATAACCAAACAGGCCAAACCCGTAGCCATAGAACAACGTCGTCGCAATCAGGCTTTGCGCGATGTAATTCGACAGCGCCATTTTACCAATCGCCCGCACCGGCCAAAGACATTGGCGAAAAAATTTGCGCCCGGATTGCGCGGCCCATACAGCCACCAGCACGCCGAGGGACAAGTAACCCAGTTCCGTTATCAACGAGCCCCAATAATTGAATTCCCCGCCGAGTCCCCAGACGGAAAACACGCTGGCGGGCGCCTCATCCCAGCCAATGGCCTCATTAAAGACTATGCCCAAGCCGGTCACCGCCCAGCCAATGGGAATGGCCAGAATCGCAATCGTGGCATAAACCTCGCGCGGCCACGCGCCGTGAAAAAATTTCCGCTTCAACAGCGCCATGCCGATGAGCATCGCCCCGCCGCAGCGCCAGAAACTCCATGTCACAAATTCCATCGTTTGCCCGCTGAACGAGGCGACCACCCGGTGCTCAAAGGCGTCATGGTAAGTGCCCCGGTAGGCAGCGAGTTCGTAATCATTGCCACCCCGGTCTGCCAACAAGTTGTCGTTCCAATTCTGTAATTGTTCCAGCGGCGCAACGTGCAGATTCTCGTAGTAGCAAAAATTAATCACCGAGACCGTGCCAATCATCACCAAACCCAACGCCAACAGCAGTCCCGGCCGCGCCTTGCGCAGCGGAAAGAGCAGCATGCCGCACATCGCGTAATCCGTCAAAATGTCGCCATACCAGATGAAATACGCGTGCAACAAACCGAATCCTAATAAAACCACCATGCGTCCGTAGTGGATGCGTGCCGGGGAAATCCCGCGCGCAGCCGCCCGTTCGCTTTGCAGCAAAATTCCCGCGCCAAACAACATCGAAAACATCGTGATGAACTTCATGTCCGCCACCAGATGGATGACCACGTAAGTCCAAAAATCCCTTCCGCCAATCAGCTCATGACCGACGGGGAATCCCTGGCCCGGCACCCAGTCCGGCGCATACGCGTTAAGATTCGTGTAGGCGTCCTGCGGCAGCGAGAACGTCCACGT
>DATHOB010000008.1:0-2670 GCA_035485355.1 Opitutales bacterium
GCAACTCCTGGCAACATCGGCCCGGTCGCCCTTTTCGGCTCCATCCAAATCAAAGGTCCGATTCAAGCACCGGAACAGTACGACAAGGAAGGCAAAAGGAAAGTCGTGCCACCGGAAGACCTCGTCGAATTCGACTATGCTCAAGAGGCCTATGGCTCGAAAGTCTCCGATGTGGTTGGTGGTGATCCGAACGATGCGCAAAATGTCCTGAATAGCGATCCCAACAAGAGCCTGACATTGGGCGCGATTCAGAAGGCGCTGCAAACCGCAGATAACACGGTGAAAATGGAAAATATCTTTGTCGTGGACATGGGAGAAAAGCACGACATCAATAAAGTGGCGCTCCTTTATCAGACCAGTAGCGACGGCAAGTTTGAGTTTTACTTCCTGAACACGCTGCCGACAAAGCCCAAAGAGACCCCGACCGCGTTTGATGATTACCTGCGCAAGCCGCAGCCCATTCTGCTGGCTTCAAACGACAACCGCATGGCGGCCGCGCTATTGCTTGCCCAAACCAACCCCGAGCCCGCGCCCGCGCCGACGGGAGATGCCGCTCCCATCGACTATTTGCCGCCAAATTTCTTTAGCACCAACAAACCGGGCTATTCCCAAGACGTGAAAGGCAGTGACAACACCGGTCGCATCACGGGTGTTTTTGAAAGCGCGCAGTCATTCCGTTATGCTTTGATCCGCTGGGTGCCCACGCCCAAGAAAACTACGACTACCGCCGTCAATGGTTTGACGCATTTGCCGCAGCCCATCCTGCTGGCCTCGAATGACAATGCTTTTGCCGAGGCCATTCTCCTCGCTCAGGCTTCGGACAATTCCGATGACTCGACCGTCACGGTTTACCGTGTAAATCTCATTGGAAAAGTTCCCCTGGAAGATATTGGCCTGGCTGCCGACGCCATGGTAAATGCCCTCGACCCAACGGGCAAACTCCCAGCCCCGCATACGGGGAACGTGTTTCAAGCGAGTACACCTCCGACCAACACGCCGACGACACCGGATTCTCCGCCGACGGGAGATCCGCCCCCCACGACCACCCCGACGAACACACCCGCAGTGAGTCCGTAAGCGAAGGTGCGTAAGGTGGTAAAACGCCCCCCGCTTAAGCGAGCGGGCGTTTACTTAATCGCTGCGTCGTACCATTCGGCGACCTTGTCCCAATTGACCACATTCCAGAATGCGGTGATGTAATCGGGACGACGATTCTGGTATTTTAGATAGTAGGCGTGTTCCCACACATCGAGGCCGAGGATGGGGTCGCCATAAACTTCGGCAACGCCTTTCATCAGGGGATTGTCCTGATTCGGGGTTGAGGTGATGGCAAGCGACTTGTCGGATTTGACGATGAGCCAAGCCCAGCCACTGCCGAAGCGGGTAGTTGCGGCCTTGCCGAAGGCTTCCTTGAAAGCGTCAAAAGAACCAAAAGTTTTTTTGATGGCTTCCGCCAAGGCACCGGTGGGAGCGCCGCCCGCCTTGGGGCCGATGGCTTTCCAAAATAGCGAGTGGTTGGCATGCCCGCCGCCGTTGTTGCGCACCGCGCCGCGGATGGCTTCGGGAACCTTGGAGAGATCGCCAATCAATTCGTAAATGCATTCCGGGGCAGTAACCCCGGCATCGGCAAGCGCCTTGTTGACGTTGGTCACGTAGGCGTTGTGGTGCTTGTCGTGATGGATTTCCATCGTGCGCGCGTCAATGTGCGGCTCGAGGGCGTCGTTGGCATAAGGTAGCGGGGGGAGTGTGTAAGGCATGGTAGGTGTTGGTTGATGATGAAAGTGAGCTTCCTAACAAAGACCTCTTTTGCGCCATCGTCAACCCCGCACCGTTATATTTGTTCGAAATCAACGTGGGGACTTGACCCCAACGGGCTCCAGCCACCAACGCAGATGCTTCGCCGCCCAGAGTGGCCCGGCGTAATCCACCCCGATTCGCGGGCCGCGCCGCCGCCGCCAACCAGCGGGTATTGCGGTCGGGCCTTCAATCCATAACCCGGTAGTCTGAGAGCAGGATTGGGTGTTGAGCGCTTGGGTGATTTTCAATGCCTGGGTCAATCGACCCGGACCAGAGGCTCCTTCCACCCCGCGCAGCAATACCGCGGAGGGATTCCCTTCCTGGCTGGTGACAAGATTGAGCATCCAGTGCACTCCGTAACACAAATAGACATACCAATAACCGGGCAGGCCATACATGATGCGGTTGCGTGGCGTCATCCCCCGCGCCGCGTGCGAGGCCCGGTCGTGTGGGCCGCAATACGCCTCGACTTCCGTAATCCGCCAGCGCGTGACGACCCCTCCCCTGCCCCGTCGGCACAACCAACGCCCCAATAATTGTGGCGCAACGATTCGCGCGGATTCATGCCACAACGATTCGATTTTGTTTTCCGCAATTTTCCCGCGAACTTTCATTTAAAAATCTTTCTGCTTGGTATCAATGACCAGCGTCACCGGCCCGTCATTGGCCACGCGAATGTCCATCATCGCGCCGAAAACTCCAGTGGGCACCGGGCGACCGAGCGCGACTTCCAACGCGCGGTGCAGGCGCTCCAGGCAATTCTTGGCGAATTCCGGGGGAGCGGCACGGTTGAACGATGGACGTGTGCCCTTTTTCAAACTGCCGAAAAGCGTGAATTGGCTAATGAGGAGAATTTGGCCGCCTGTTTCAGTG
>DATHOB010000009.1:0-4731 GCA_035485355.1 Opitutales bacterium
TCCGTAAAGTTAATTCACCCGGTTGGATTTTATTTCCATCCAACCTTTTAGAATGTTTGAGTCATGAAAAAATATTTTATTGTTTCCGTGTTTGTTCTTTCATCGGCGTCCGTCTGGGCGTGCGATTCCTGCGGTTGTGAGTTTTGCGAGCCCGGCGGGTTGTCCCTGGGCGTCTTTGGCGGTTACGACACGACGGCCCCTTCGCAATCCTTCTTCTTCGCGAATGTTGTCCAGCAATACACCGACTTTGGCACGTTGCGCAATGTGCCCGCCGGGGTTTCCACCGACCAGTACGAAGACAGCTTCCAGACCCAATTCATCTTTGGCTACCAGTTCAACCAGGATCTCACCGTCCAGTTGAATGTGCCCTACATCTTCCGGGATTACCGGATTGAGAATGCGGCGGGGACGGGGTTGGTGAACAACCAGGTCAATGGCTTGGGTGATGTGCGGCTGGTTGTCAACTATACCGCGTTTCGCAAACAGACGGCGGACTACGATTTCGCCTGGCGCTTTTCCGGCGGGATTATCGTTCCGACGGGCGATTCCACATTGCTCCAGCAGGAATCACCCACGGCGGCACCGTCCGATTTGAACTCGCCCAATAGCGCTGTTGGCGGGCACGACCTTGCGCTCGGCAGTGGCGCCTACGATGCCGTGTTTGGCACGGGCATCTCGCTGACTTCCGGGCGCTTCTTCTTCAATGCCGACGCGGACTATACCATCCGCGGCACGGGCGAGGCGGGTTATCGTTACTCCAATGAAACGAGTTGGAGCGCCGGACCCGGCTACCGCATCTGGCAGGATGGAGCGCACAGCCTTGGCCTGCAATTTCGCGCCTCGGGCGAATACAAGGCTGCCGATACGGTTCAGGGAACGGGCACGGACGACACGTTTGTCTCCACGGTTGAACTCGGGCCGAATTTTGTCTTCGCCTGGAACAATGTCCTCGCGGCGCATCTGCAATTGGAAGTCCCCATTGTCGAAAAATACGACCCCGGCTTCCAGGCCCTCACCACTTATCGGCTCTTGGCTGGGGTCACCTTCCGGATGTAAGCGCCCTGAGGAATCGGCTTGTAAAACCGGCCCGGGCGCGCTTTAGTTGTGCCTTGGCCGGTTTCGGTGCGGTAGCCAAGTGGTAAGGCCGGAGTCTGCAAAACTCCCATTCGTCGGTTCGATTCCGACCCGCACCTCCATTTTTCGTCCGATGGCTCATTTCCCCATGGTTGGCGACTCGCATGATCTCCCGCCAACCACGATTAAAGGCGTGCCGCATTTGACGGCGTTTCTGGATGAATTGCGCGGTGAGCGGCGGCTCTCGGTTAACACCGCGCGCAATTACGAGCAGGCGGTGCGCGGGTTTTTTGACTGGTTGAAAAAAGGCGAACAACGGGAGATTGACCCGGCCGCGGTCACCCGGATGCAGGCGCGCGATTTTGTCATCGAAAGTCAGCGGCGGCTCGACCGGCGCACGGTGCATTTGCACGTTTCCGCGTTGCGCGCGTTTTGGAAATTCCTGCTCCGGCGCAGCCTGGTTCCCTCCAGCCCCTGGGCGGGCCTGGCGCCGCCGAAGCTGGCGAAAAAACTGCCGTTATTTTTGACGGAAGAACAGATGCGCGCGCTCCTCGCCACGCCCGAGCACTTGAAGGAAAACCTCCACGCAGACGCCAAGGCGCGGGCCTTTGCCTTGAGCCGCGACCGGGTGATGCTGGAGGTTCTCTACGGTGCGGGCCTGCGCGTAAGTGAATTGACGAACCTAACTTGGGGACAAATCGATTTGGAGGACGGCATCGCGCGCGTGCGCGGTAAAGGGGACAAGGAACGCATGTGCCCGCTCGGCGGCTCGGCGGTGGAGGCCTTGCGGGCGCATCGGGCGGCCTTCGCCCCCGCTGCGCCTTTCAGCGCTAATGTTATCACCGATAAAAAGGGAAAGCCCGTTTACCCGCGCTGGGTGCAACTGCGCCTCAAAACATTTTTAAAACTGGCCGGATTGCCACTCGATTTGTCGCCCCATAAATTGCGCCATTCGTTTGCGACGCATTTGCTCAACAGCGGAGCGGATTTGCGCGCGGTGCAGGAGATGCTTGGCCACGCGCGCCTTTCGACGACCCAAGTTTACACTCACGTTGGCATCGCTCGTTTGCAGGAAGCCCACCGCAAGGCGCATCCGCGGGCGTGAAAAATCAATCCACATATTATTGATCGAGAGACGATTCAATTACTTTTTTAGACTTTCCTTCATAAATTGTAGAATCTAAGTGTTCGAGAATAATTTGAAGCGCCTCGCTCAATTCATCTTTGCCAACAGGAGGGTGCTCGCTTCCAAATGTTGGATGGCTACTAGCTTGAGAACAACCTTTCCAGACTCGTGCTAGTATCTTGGCATTTTTTGAATCTAATTCTATTTCCTTTCCGCCATTTATTTTTAAAATATAGGCGTCAGTTGATTGTCTTCTTGGTCTTTTCGCCTTGCCACCAGCCTCACTTATACCAACAAATTCGATAAGCCAACGAATGGCAGCAAGCCGACCTTCGAATGCCGCAGTCTTGGTAAATAAATCAATATGGTGAACTTTTTCTGAATCAGATTTCTCCGCCAAAATCTGGCTTCCTTGTTTCGAATCAGACAAGCAAGCACAAACCCTATGGGGAATGTGTTTATTTAGCCATTCTTGTTGTTCTTTTTCATTCATTATATTGGAGATGGTGACAGAAAAATCACGATTTTTACCAATTCCAAATGTAATCATTAAAATCAAGAAAACGACTACTAGGATAACAAGTGTCGGCCATGCAAATAGAGATAAGTTGCTCAAGGTTGGAGGAAGCGAAGGGAACTGATTTAGTATCTCTCTAATCAAAATGCCCGTCCACAATATCGAAACAAACATACTAAGTAAAATTGCCAACTTAGTAACACTGTAGCGTTTAATGGTAAAGCGACCACTCGAGAAAGATCCTTCGTGTGGGTCGAATAAATTATCTAAAATTCCCTTGCCCTCGCAGTTCAATTTTTCCTCCCAATTTTCAATCCACCATTTTGAACCATAATTGCCAAGCATCCAGGTTACGGATGAGATTAGACCAAATGATGCAATTAGCAGTCCGCCATTATGTATGGAATTTTTTATTACACCATACGCGACAAGCGCTGCGCCAACAAACACCCAGTAGTAAGACGATCGCTTCCAAAATAATTCAATTTCCATGTTTCTGCATTGCAATGCGATTTCTATACGCTTCGATTTATGTGGGTTCATCGTTCTATAATTTCATGTGATTATTAAAACTGCAAGAGTCCTAGTTTAAAACGATGCTGTTTTCACGTCAAATCCGTGATGGACCCAAACGCTGGGTCGAAGAGCCGCCGGTAGAGTCGGATGGCCGCGCCGTCGGTGAGATCAGCGAGGAAATCGCAGACCAACCGCGCGCGGGCCAACTCGGTTTTGCCTTCGGCGAGCACGGCGTTAAACCGCGCGGAGAGGAAGGGTAGCTTGGGTTCCGGCGGCACAATGTAGTTTTCGCGCAGGGCGTTAAACAGTCGGTCAATAATGAAGCCGCCTTTGAATTCAATTTGCAAAATGGAGGGCGAACGGAAGATGACATCGTAAGCGAGTTTTTTGTAAAATTCTGATTCGCGGATGATGGCCGGGCTGATTTCAAGACTCCACGCATAGCGCTGGGTTTGGGCGGCGAGGGGATGCTCGCGCTTCGCCAATGTACACGCGCGGATGAACTGGCCGATTTTGCTGTTGAACGCCGGCTCCAACCTTTCGTCGGCGATGAGTTTCAATAAGTCTTCCAGCAATCTTTGTTCCTCGGCAGCGAGTTGGTTTTCCTCGGCCCAATGTTTAATCGCTTCGACCGTAATAAATCGCGCCTTCACACCATCGAGCACATCGTGCAGGCAATAGGCGGTGTCGTCGGCCCAATCCATGATCTGGCATTCGAGCGATTTGCAGTCATTCAACTCCGCTTTTTCCCGGCAGGCTTGGGTGTGCGCTTTGCCACCGAGGGCGAAATCGCGCAAGAATTCCTGCTCGTCGTAGAGAAAATGGTGTTTGGGGGAAACGCCGCCGATGGATTCTTCGCGGAAAAGCGCCTTGTATTTCATCACACCGTCGAGAAAGGCCCGCGTGGGGTTCAGCCCGCGCGATTGTTTGGGCCGCTCGTAAAACCGCTCGGCCAGCAGCCGCAAGGTTTGCGCATTGCCTTCGAAGCCGCCCCATTCCGCCATGAGCGCGTGCAGCCGCCGCTCGCCGATGTGCCCGAACGGCGGGTGACCGATGTCGTGGGTCAGGCCAATGGCTTCGACCAAATCGGGATCGACAAAAAAGTCCGGCGACAGGCTCGACTGTGTTGCGTTGAGGAACTCGGCCACCGAGCGCCCGATGCGCGCGACTTCGATGGAGTGGGTGAGGCGCGTGCGGTAAAAATCATATTCGCCGGATTGGAAAACCTGGGTCTTCGACTGCAACCGTCGGAACACGGACGAAAAAATCACGCGGTCGCGGTCCACCGCAAACGGAGAGCGCGGGTCGCCCGGCTCCCGCTGGCTGCGGGGGGAAGCCGGGTCGAGCAGGGCAAAGTCGTCGGCGGTGTAAAAACGGTTGGGGGTCATCGGGAAGCTGATTTATGGACAGCATTAACAGAATTTACGGAATTGGGAAAGGCATTCGTTGGCCGAATCATTCGGTTAATTTTGTTAATTCTGTCTAAAGAAAACTCTTT
>DATHOB010000010.1:0-4865 GCA_035485355.1 Opitutales bacterium
CGTAATTTCCTTTTTCCTTTTTAATTTTCTTATACCCGTGACCTACGTCCTCCCCAAAGTCGTCGAACGCGATGGCCGCGAAGTCAGCAGTTGGGACATCTATTCCCGCCTGTTGAAGGATCGTATTATTTTCATCGGCACGCCCATCTACGACGAGGTGGCCAATGACATCATCGCCCAAATGCTCTTTTTGCAGATGAGCGACGGCAAAAAGGACATCCATTTGTATATTAATTCCCCCGGCGGCAGTGTGACCGGCGGCATGGCAATTTACGACACCATCAATTTCCTCTCTTGCGACGTGGTAACCTATTGCGTCGGCATGGCCGCCAGCATGGCCACGGTGTTGATGGCCGCAGGCACGAAGGGCAAGCGATTCGCACTGCCCAACAGCCGCGTCATGCTCCACCAGCCCACTGGTGGCGCCACCGGGCAGACCTCCGACATTTCCATCGCCGCGAGGGAAATCCTCCGCTGGCGGCGCGTCATCAACGAAACCCTCTCGAAACACTCCGGCAAAACTGTCGAGCAAATCGAAAAAGACTCCGACCGCGATTTCTATATGACCGCCGAAGAAGCCAAGAACTATGGCTTGGTGGATCACGTCGTGGTCAAGCCTGAGCGGAAGTAAGGCGAGTTTTAAAGGGATTCGGGCAGGAGGCGTTCGGGCTCTTTTTACCTTGGGAATATCATTTGCATTTTCCCATCTCGTAAATAACTCGAGCGCACATTGAAAAAGCTCAGCCACATTGTTTATATTCTGAAATGCGCCGATGGCACGTTCTACGTGGGCTGCACGAATGACCTCGCGCGGCGATTGCACGAGCACAACCATTCCCCGCGCGGCGCGCGCTACACCAAGCAACGCCGACCGGTGGTTCTAATTTATGGGGAAAAGTTTTCCACGCTCCGCGCCGCGCGGCGGCGGGAATATGAAATCAAGACCTGGCCGAGGGCGAAAAAATTCAAATTGATCAAATCCGCCAAGGCGTAAAAACGATTCGGCCCAAACGCCCAGCTAGTTTTCCTTTGCGCAACTGCCCAATTTGGGGTAAAGTAACGCTGTCATGGCCAAGTCCACCAAAATGACTTTCTGCTCATTCTGCGGAAAGTCGCACAACGAAGTCCGCAAAATGATCGCGGGCCCCGCCGGTGTGTTCATTTGCGATTCCTGCGTCACGGTGTGTAAAACCATCATTGACCGCGAGCTGCGCACCGGTAGCGCACCCGAGCCGCGCACCAGCTTCAAGCTCGTCAAGCCCGCCGAGATTAAAAAGACACTCGACGCTCACGTCGTCGGCCAGGAGCAGGCGAAGAAAGTTCTTTCCGTTGCCGTTTACAACCACTTCAAACGCCTCAGCGGCCAAGGTAGCAGCGCCGCCGCGGCCGATGCCCGCACCCTTGCAGCGGAATTCAACGAGGTTGACATCGAAAAGAGCAACATCCTCCTCGCCGGCCCAACGGGCAGTGGCAAGACGCTGCTCGCGCGCACTCTCGCCAAGCTGCTCGACGTTCCATTTGCCATGGCCGATGCCACCACCCTCACCGAGGCTGGCTACGTCGGTGAAGACGTGGAAAACATTGTTCTGCGCCTGCTCCAAAGCGCGAACTACGACGTGAAGAAAACCGAGTGCGGCATCATTTACGTGGACGAAATCGACAAAATCGGCCGCAAGACCGAAAACGTCTCCATCACACGCGATGTTTCCGGTGAAGGTGTGCAGCAGGCGCTGCTGAAAATTTTGGAAGGCACCGTCTGCAATGTCCCGCCGCAGGGCGGGCGCAAGCATCCCAACCAGGAATACATCCAGGTGGACACGACGAACATTTTGTTCATCTGCGGCGGCGCGTTCGTCGGGCTCGACAAAATTATCCAGGCCCGCGTCGGCACCAAAGTCCTCGGCTTCAACATGGCGGCGGACAATTCCCACGCGCTCTCCGCCAATGAGGTGATGAAATCCGTCCAACCCGAGGATCTCATCCGCTTTGGCATGATTCCCGAGTTCATTGGCCGCCTCCCCGTCGTCTCCGTGCTCGACCCACTTACGCAGGAGGAACTCGAACGCATCCTGATCGAAACGAAGAACGCCCTCGTCAAACAATACGCGAAACTCTTTGCGATGGAAGGTGTGAACCTCAAGTTCACGCGCGACGCCATCGCGGCCATCGCGGCCAAAGCCCTCGAGTTGAAAACTGGCGCGCGCGCCCTGCGCTCCATCATGGAGCACATCATGCTCGAGCTGATGTTCACCCTTCCGGATCAGAGCGAGATTGAGGAAATCATCATCAACGGCGCCGTCATCGAAGGCAAAAAAAAGCCCATTCTCCGCCTCCGCCACGAAACTACCGAATCCGCGCTCCCGGTGGCCGAAGTTGCTCCCGCCACTCCGCTCGAACCCGGCGAATCCCCCGCGAGCAACGCGGCGTAGAGACAGCGCGGGAAAAGGCTCCCATAGATGCTAAGGCAATCCCAAACGCATCTGCTTGCAGATGCGTTTGGGATTGCCTCCCGTCCTAGGGATTCCAAACTGGATGTTCATGGGTGGCATTATTCCATATCGTTTGGGATTGCCTCCCGTCCTAGGGATTCCAAACTTCGTTGTTCAGCTTGTCAATTAGGCGAACAGTTTGGGATTGCCTCCCGTCCTAGGGATTCCAAACTGAGCGTCGTAGCTCGGGAGTCATCGAGCGTGTTTGGGATTGCCTCCCGTCCTAGGGATTCCAAACTCCCAACGCTTCACGGAAGCAAACCACCATGGTTTGGGATTGCCTCCCGTCCTAGGGATTCCAAACTGAAACGGAAACCCCCGATGCGTAATTTTATGTTTGGGATTGCCTCCCGTCCTAGGGATTCCAAACTCGTTCACTTTTGAATGAAGATTATCCGGTTGTTTGGGATTGCCTCCCGTCCTAGGGATTCCAAACTTATTGGTTATTTAGTTGGATTAAAAGTAGTGTTTGGGATTGCCTCCCGTCCTAGGGATTCCAAACTCGCTTGACGCCTCAAACTTTCTTTACTAAACAAAGAATTCGAGATTTGAAATCCCTAGGACGGGAGAGCACCATCTCAAATATGCTGACCAACGCCCTCCCTGTAGAAGGGAGCACCGAAAGGTGATGCACTGAGAGGACGAGGCCGCAAGGCTTCGAGCCTGCACCCTGGCGATGCGAGGTCATTTAATAATCCCCGCCCGGGAAACTGGGCGGGGATTTCTTTTTTCAAAAAAACATCATCTGTTCGGGCATTTTCTCTGATTCCGCCCGCTTCTGACTGCGCACCACGAGCATTCGCCCCCACTGGGCATCGGTGATGATCAAGCCACGCACTTCCCCATGGGCGGGGATTTTGGATTTGAGGCGGCGCACATGGGTCTCCACCCGGTCAGCCGAGCCGCAGGGCCGGGCATAGACGCTGAATTGCACCATGATATAGCCATCCGCAACCAAATCCTTGCGAAAATTGGCGGCCGCTTTGCGCTCCTCCGGTTCAGTGACCGGCAGGTCGAAGAGAACCATTACCCAGGCCATGCGAAATTTGCTGCAAACCGGATCGCGCCCTTGTTTGCCGCGGGAGCGACGGCGCGCGGGTGGGACGGCAGCAGTTGGGGGTTGAAGCTGGAAATCGGCGTGATCCAGCGGGGTCGATTCCGGCGGAAACAATTCGCCGCCGGCTTTTGGCTGATCGGGTTCATGGGGGGCCTCGTCATTCACTTGAGCCAGGGAATGCGCAGGGTTAACGGCGTGCGTGTGAGGGTCGCGTTCGCAAAGCTTTGCACGTAAAGGTCAATGGCGTTGAGCAACCGGATTTTCTGATTGCCCACCCGTACTTCCTGTTGCAGCACGGTCACGATGTGCCGCATCCATTCCCCCATGGGACGCGGGCCGTCCTTGACGAATTGGCGCAATTCCCGATCCACCCACGGACGCAACGGCTCCACGAGGTCATCGGCCAGTGCGAAACTGCCCGCCTTGGGCACATGGGCGATGCCAATGGCGGCGATAAATCCATGAGCCGCCAATGACCGCAGCACGGCGGTGCGGAGGATGGCGTAGCCGTAATCCAACATGCCATTGATGCCCTCGCGCGTGCCGGGGGTGCGGTGCTTTTCGCCCGTTTGCTGGTCTTTGCCAAGGCGGGGCAGCAAATGCTTCCAGTAATGACGCGCGGCGCGGGATTCGCAGGCCTCCGGGGAATCGGACAGGAAGGCGGCGCGTTTGGAGGCGGTGAGGGTGGCCACGGAGATTTTTGGGGCGTCATTCTGCGTTGCTGGTGTATCGCTGCCTGATTCGCAAAGACGCGCGATCTCCATGAGGATAGTGTACGCTCGTTTGAGGTCAGCGAGATTTGCCGCTTGGTTGCGAATTTTGAACGTGATGATTTGCCGCCACATTTTCTCCTTCCACTCCGGCGTCCATTCGATCTGGCGACGCAGCAACTCGGTGTTGGTGGCGCGGTAGTAGGGCAGGTTGAGGGCGCATGGTTCAAATTGTTCGTTGCACACCAGCAGCAACACATTCAATTCCGCCATGCGCCGCAACGCCCCTGCGGTGACCGTCAAATCCGGGGCCGCCGAGACAATGACTGCAATGTCGGCCAGCGGCACGGTGCGCTCCGTCCGCTTGGCCTCATCCCAGATGTGAAGCTGGTCAAGCTTCAGCCGGACGTGGAGATTCGGGCTGAGCAGATGGAGGATGTGGTAGCTCATAACCTACGGCCTTTATGAACGTATCCCAACTTATATTCACGCCATTTTCCAAGAAACCGGAAGCTTTTAACGAGGCTTTTTGGTCGGCTAGATGAACCGGCAAAAGTTGGATTTTCATCTGCATGGTGGACGCAATTCGATATTCACCTTTGGGCGTGT
>DATHOB010000011.1:0-5493 GCA_035485355.1 Opitutales bacterium
TACCGCATCAAGCGCATGGATGCCTATATCGCCATCCGCGGCGGCAACAATATTTTCGAGCGCTCGGATGTGCCCGCCGACAAATTCAAGATGGCGATGGACAAACTGCGCCCCGCCCTGAACTGGCGGGTGAACAAAACGCGTTGGGTGGTGCTGCGCTGGCCGTCCGAGGGAATGGCGCAGCAGGCGGGGAAGAGCACGGAGGCGTTCGAGGATTTTTATTTTCGCGTGTGCACGCTCGACTACGCGCGCATGAAGCCCGGCATGGCCGCGCTCAAGGCGTTGATGGAGCGCACCGACCACGTGCACCTCGAAGGCCCGGGCGTGGATTTGCAATTTTCAATCAAGGGCATCCCCGCGATTCCCTGCGGCGGCGAGCGCAACATTCCGGACGGCGAAGTCTTCACCGCGCCGGTGAAAGATTCCGTCGAGGGGGAAATCACCTACAACGCGCCCACGGAATACCAGGGCACGGCGTTCGAAAAAGTGCGGCTGGTGTTCAAGGCGGGGAAAATTGTCGAATGCAGCGCGGCGTCCAACAGCGCGCGCCTGCAAAAGATTTTCGACAGCGACGCCGGGGCGCGCTACGTCGGCGAATTCGCCATAGGTTTCAACCCGCATATTCTGGAGCCGATGCGCGACATTCTCTTTGACGAGAAAATCGCCGGCTCGTTCCACTTCACGCCCGGCCAGGCCTATGAGGAGGCCGACAACGGCAACCGCTCGCAGGTCCATTGGGATTTGGTGAGCATCCAGCGGCCCGAGCACGGCGGCGGCACAATCAAGTTCGACGGCAACGTCATCCGCCGTGACGGCATGTTTTTGCCCAAGGCCCTGCAAAAATTAAATCCGGAATATTTGTTGGGGAAGAAATGACGCCGGCGCCCCCATCCCCGCTGACGGATTACATCCGCCGTCTGCCGAAGACGGAGACGCATTTGCACATTGAGGGCGCGCTGCCGTGGGAGTTGTTGCAACGGTTGGATGCGCGGCGTTTTGTGCGCCCGCCCGCATCATGGGCGGCGGATTTCCGTTATGATTCGTTCGAACATTTCGAGCGCGAACTGCTCGACATGGCCTTCGTCTGGTATATTTCGCCGGAACGCTACCATGAGGCGGCGAAAATGATTTTCGCGCGGCATCTCGAACACAATGTGCGCTATGTCGAAACGAGTTTTGCGTCCGGGGTGATTGAGTTTGGCGGCGTCAACGGGCGGGAGGTGCTCGACGCGATTCACGCCGCAGTGCCCAAGGGCCTGGAGGTGCGGGTGTTTTTGGGCATCCACCACAATGGCTGTCCGCCCAAAATGCGCGCGGTGCTAGAGGACAGCTTGTCGTGGGCTGGTCTTGCCGGGCTGGATTTGCACGGGGTCGAGAGCGTGCCGCTCGAAGACTGGACGCGGAAATTGTGGCCCGCGGCGCGTAAGGCGGGCAAATTCACCAAGGCGCACGCGGGGGAATTTTGCGGGGCGGATTTTGTGCGCACGGTCATCGAGGAACTTGGCGTGCAGCGCATCCAGCACGGCACCCGCGCCATCGAGGATCCTGCGGTTGTCGCCTTGGCGGTGGAGCGTGGCATCGCATTTGACCTGTGCCCGATTTCCAATGTGAAGCTCGGGGTGACGCCTTCGTTGCGCGAACATTCCCTGCGCCATCTGCGGGCCGCAGGGGTGCTTTGCACCGTGAGCACCGACGACCCGATTTGTTTCGGCAACACCTTGCAGGACGAATACGAAGCGCTGGCCCGCGAAATGAATTTTACCCGCGAAGAATTGGCGGACGTCGCCCGCGCAGGCTTTCAAGTGGCGCTGGTGGATGAAGCGCAACGCGCGCGGTGGTTGCGCGAGGTGGATGCCGTCGCGCAACAAGCTTGAATAGGCGGCAGCGGCGTTCATGCTGTCGAGATGAAATCCCCAGGCATGGAAAGGATGTTGGCAGGCGCGTTGGCCGGTGTGTTGCTGTTTTCCAGCGCATGCGGTGTGCTGGGCGCTGGCAAAGTAGCAGGGCCGCAATTGGGGCAACCGTGGAGTTTGCCGCTGGCGGCCAATGTTTCCGCCGATCTGGTGTGGATTCCGCCGGGCACGTTTGTAATGGGAAGTCCGGCGAATGAGGCCGGCCGCAGTCGCAACGGTGATGAAGGCCCGCAGACGCAGGTGACGTTGACCAAGGGCTTTTGGCTCGAGAAAACGTTTGTGACCATCGGGCAGTGGAAAAGCGTCACCGGGCGTGGGGTGCGCGAGCAATTGCTCAAAGGCATCAACGACGAGACGCTTTACACGCTTAATGGCAAACAACAATTGTTGCGCGATTTCATGGTGTGGGCCAAAGACGCTGATCCATCGAAATATCTGGGTAATGAGGACGACAATCTGCCGATGTATTTTGTGAGCTGGAACGATGCGATGGAATTTTGCGCCCAGCTCACCGCACGGGAGAAAGCCACAGGACGCTTGCCCGAAGGTTATGCGTACACACTTCCGACGGAGGCCCAGTGGGAATATGCCGCGCGCGCGGGCACGACCGGGCCGACTTATGCGGGACCGAATAGTGCAGAAAACCTCAAGGCCATATCGTGGTATAACGGCAATGCCGCCGAAGGCTACACGGGCCGCGCCGTCAGCAAAAACGCGGGGCCGCGCGATGTTGCGCTCAAACAACCGAATGTCTGGGGCCTGTACGACATGCTGGGCAATATTTGGCAATGGTGCCGCGATTGGTATGTGCCTGCGCTGCCCGGTGGCAGTGTCACCGACCCGCTGGGACCGGCAACGGGCACGGGCCATGTGAACAAAGGCGGCAGCTTTGGCAGCGGCACCGCCGACGAGCGCGCCGCGCGCCGCGCCAGTAACCCGCCAGCAGAGGAAAGCGCCTACCGCGGCTTCCGCCTCGCTTTGGCCCCCACCCAATGACACCGCGTCGACAAAAATTCACCGTGCAAGGCCCAACGGCGAGTCAACGCGCCGACAAGGTGTTGGCGCATTTTCTCAAGGACACCAGCCGTGCGCGGGTGCAGGAGGCCTTTGCGCAAAATAAAGTCTGGCTTGGGGAAACACCGATTGCGAAATCCCAACGCGTGGAGCCGGGCGACGTGTTGTATATCGAATTGCCCGCGCCGCCACCGTCGGAAGTCGCGGCCATCGCGGGGGATTTGACGGTGATTTATGAGGACGACGATTTGCTTGTGCTCAACAAAAATTCCGGGTTGATCATGCACCCCGGCGGCGGCACCGGGGCGGATACGCTGGTGCATTTCGCACTGCACCACACGGGGGGCAAACTCAGCCAACTCGGCGGCGCGCGGCGGCCCGGCATCGTCCATCGGCTCGATAAGGAAACTTCCGGCGCGGTGGTGCTGGCGAAGAGCGACCGCGCCTATCTGGCGTTGACGAAACTTTTTTCCGAACGCGATGTCGCGAAGGAATATGTCGCCCTCCTCGAACGCGTGCCGGAACTGCGCTCCGGGAGCATTCGCGAGCCGATTGGGCGCAACCCGGTTGTGCGCGTGAAAATGGCGGTGGTTCCCGGCACCCGGGGCAAGCCCGCGCATACGGATTGGGCGGTCGAGGAAAATTTTGGCAAAAATGCCGCGCTGGTGCGTTGCTGGTTGCATACCGGGCGCACCCATCAGATCCGCGTGCATCTTTCCCATCTCAATCACCCGCTACTCGGCGATTACACTTACGGCTGGCGGCCGCGCGGTGGCGTGGCGGGGTCGGCCGGACGCGTCATGCTGCACGCAGCGGTACTGGCATTTCCGCATCCGGAGGACGGACGGCCCTTGGAATTTCGCGTGCCGCCTCCGGAAGATTTTCTAACGCTCGCCGCGCAGCTCCGCGAAGAAGCGCGCCGCGACACCAAAACGCAGGTTGTGAAACGAATGGATCACACTGCCCACGTGCGCGAAGTCCATTAGGGTGAGAATCGTGGTCAACGCGGCGGGCAGGATATCCGCGCGTTCGGGGGTGAGGTTGGGAATGCGCGCGCGGGCGGCAGCGTCGAGCGGGGCGATTTCATCCAGCAGCGCGGCGAGGTCAGCGCGGGACATTTCCGCTGGCCAGGTTTCCTTGGCGGTGAAGCCACGGCGGCGGGCAAGGATGGCGCGGGCGACGGTGTATGCTCCTCCCGTACCCACCACCAAGCCGCCGGGGAGGAAATGAAAGCCTCCGTCAGTAAGCAAGCGGCGAGTTTCCTCGGCTACGGCTTGGCGCGCGGAAGCGCCAAATGGGCCGCGCGGGTTGGGCACAAATTTTTCGGTGAGCCGCACCGCGCCGAGGGGCAGGCTCAGCGCCTGCTCGATTCTGCCCGCACGAAAGTGGATGCATTCGAGGCTGCCGCCGCCGAGGTCGGTGATGCAAAATTCACGCACCATGCGCAGGGCGGCATCCGTTTGAATTCCCTGGGCGATGAGCAACGCTTCGTCTTCGCCGGAAAGAATTTCCAGCGGCGCGCCGCTGGCGGCCATGATGCGTGCGGCAAAGTCGGCGCGGTTTTGCGCGTCCCGCACGGCACTGGTGGCGACGAGGCGGAGGTGCGTCGGCGCATAGGGCTTGGCGAACGCGAGCAATTTCACCACCGCGCCGACTCCGGCCTTCATTCCGTCCTCGCTTAATTGGGATTTATTTTTCCCCAGTCCGGCGCTGATCCGCGTTTCCAGCGTTTCCTGAAAAAGCACGCGCACCCCCGGGCCGCCGGGCGAGCCGGGCGCCGCCACGAGCAATTTGATCGAATTGCTGCCGATATCCACGACGGCGAGGATGAGGGTGCTCATAACTCAAAATCCGCTGGGGCGATGACGACGGTGAACTCGCCGCGCAACTGGTCGCCGATGAGTTTCGCGCGCACTTCCGCGGCGGGGCCGACAAGGAAGGTCTCGAATTTTTTGGTAACTTCGCGCGCGATGGCGATGGGGCGCAACGGCCCGAGCACCGTGACGATGTCATCCGCCAGTTTCGCAATCCGATGGCATGATTCGTAGAGGACGACGGTGTATTCGAAGTCGCGGTATTTTTCGAGGAAGCGCTGGCGGGCGGCGGATTTCGGCGGGAGAAAACCGGCAAATAAAAACCCATTCGTCGGCAGGCCGGAGGCGCAGACGGCGGCGAGAATGGCCGAGGGCCCGGGCACAGGCACGATGCCCACCCCCGCGCGGCGGCACGCGCGCACGAGGCGAAAGCCCGGATCGCTGATGTTGGGCGTGCCCGCGTCGCACACGAGGGCGAGCGACTGCCCGGCGCGCAATTTTTCAATTAATCGCGCGGCTTGCGCTTCCTCCTGATAATCGTGCTAGGAAACCAGTGGTCGGCTGCTGCCAGCGTGCGTGAGCAGATTGCGGGTGACGCGGGTGTCCTCGCACGCCACCAAGTCGCACGTGCGCAGGAAATGCGCGGCGCGCGGGGAAAGATCACCCAAATGGCCGATGGGGGTGGCGACGACGTAGAGCGTGCCGGGTTGCGGCGGCTGGAGCGTGGGCGCAAGTTCTGCGGACATGGGAGT
>DATHOB010000012.1:0-3923 GCA_035485355.1 Opitutales bacterium
GGCCCGGCCATGGGTGTGAAAATCAAGGACAAGCCGGCCGTGCTGCCCCTTGGAAAAGCGGAAGTGCTGCGCGAAGGGCGCGACATGATCATCTGGGCGCTCGGCCCGATGTTGCAGGACGCCGCCAAACTCGCGGACCAATTGACGGCCGAGCACGGCATCTCCGTCGGCATCGTCAACGCGCGCTTTGCCAAGCCGCTCGACACCGAACTTCTTTATCAACAAGCCCGCAGTGCAAAAATGTTTGTGACGATGGAAGACCACGTCCTCATGGGCGGCTTTGGCACGGCCGTGCTTGAAGCGTTGAGCGAAGGCGGCTTCGCGGTGCCGGTCGAGCGCATCGGCTGGCCGGATAATTTTGTCGGCCACGGCAGCAGTGTCGCCGAACTCCGCGCCCAAAACGGCATCAGCCCGGCGGACATCGAAAACAAAGTGCTGAAGCGCTGGAACGCCAAAGCTGGCGCGGCAGCGCTCGCGGCCGCTCAGCGTTAGCACCTGCCCCGGCAACTGCGATGCCGACTCGGCAATCTTAGCTTTTGACTTAATACAGTTTTCAGTCATCCTCATCGCATGACGCTTACTGCCACGTTGACCGCTGAATTGCAGCGTCTTTCCACGCGTGAAAAAGCCGCGCTGGCGGATTACCTTTGGCGCGAGGCGGAGTTAAAACTCGGCCCAACTCCAACGAAGATTGAGGAATTGGATCGCCGCGCGGAATTGGCGCTTAAACATCCCCATAAGCTGCGACCGGCGGGCGATGCCATCCGACGTCTCCGGCGATGAAGCCTGTCAAAGAAGCGCAGGGTTATGCCGGTGATTTGCAGACTGCCTACGATTACTACAAGGCATTCAGTCCGGCAATCGCCGCACGGTTTCTTGCGGCCTATGAAACTGCGTGCGAAACCATTCATTACAACCCATTTATTTGCCGAGCGCGCCGGCATGGCTGGCGGCAGATGGTCATCCGGGATTACCCCAACTATTCAATTTTTTACAAAGAGCTGCCTCATTGTTGGCTGCTGGGCGGGGTGGTCTCAACCCTGCGCGATCCCGATGTGATTCAAGCTGGTTTATTGATTCGTGAATTCAATCAGAACAAAGGCGAATAGCGAATCGTAGGTTTGCCCTTCCACCGTCCACTCCTTATCTTCCAGCCTCTTCCCTCCTCCCCTCACTTTTCTTATTCGTGTCCATTCGTGGATAAAATCCTGCCATGAAACTCGCCGGTTATACCTCCAGCCCCACCGCCATCTCCGACATTCAAGACCTGCGCGACCTTACCGCGGAGGAGCTTAAGCAGCACGCCCTCTTCAAGCCTGTCGTCGCCGAGGCCAAAAACCGCCTCGCGCTCTTCCGCATTCTTGACGCCAACTTCCGCCAGTGGACGGAGTGCCTGCAATCCCTCCTCCACCCGGGCGCAATGGATGAGGACACCGTCGTGCTCAACCTTGAGCGCCTGCTGCTCAATTACCTCACCTGTGCGCACCATCTGCGCACGCATTTCGAATCCTCGTTCCAGCAACGCTTCCGCACCGACAGCTCGGAGCAGAAAAAATATAAAATGCAGCTCGACGCCCTGACGCAAACGTCGTGGCCCTTCGCGTTCTTCCTCGATTTCCGCAACTACGTGCAGAACCAGGGCCTCGGCCTCGGCTTTTTCAAGCGCAAGCTCACGCCCACCTCGGTGAGCATCGAGCTCACGCTCAACGCCGCCGAGCTGCTCAACACGACCAAGGACTGGCCGCGCTCCAAACTCGCGCCCGCGAAAGGCATCATGGAGCTCGTCCCGCTCCTGCGCGACTTCCACGCGCAGATGATGCAAAAATACTCCGCCCTCGTCATTGCGACCCTCTTTGCCGACCTGCCCCCCGCCGCCGAATTCTACAAAAAACTCGCCGCCGAAGTCGCGCAGAAATCCCCCGGCCTCACCATGGGCTTCAACGACCATGGCAAAATGGTATCCGTGCCAAATGATTTGTTTGCGGAGTTGGGATTGGCGGGGGTGGCGAGGAAATAAGCCTAATTTACAGCGCCCGCATAACTCGTAAATGCATCTTGTCAAACAGAGCAAAGTAAAAAGTAAATCGCATAAGGACTATCCGCTTGCGATGGTTAAATTTATGGATCGGCTACGGAACGAGCTTCACACATCCATAAATATTGATGACTTTGATGCCCAACGAAATCTCCTCCTCGGCATTGCTGAAACAATTTATTCAGAAAAAGGCCCACTTGCATCTACGACTTCCCCAAATGCAAAAGTTAGATTTCTTCACAACCTTGCAATGGAGTTGTCTGAAGTGGTTTCAGGTTATGAAATGTTGTTGAATTTCCCTTCCCTTACTCAGTCTACACCCTCTAAAGCTAATCGTTTATCCAAAGCAGATCTAGTAAATTTTTGGCACGAATCCTATCTAAATGAATATTACATCTTTCTTAATCGCCTATTGGCGTTTTTGCGCAAAATTGAAAAATATTATAAACGAGATTCGCGATTTTCCCGAATGCCTATTGTCATCAAAAACATGCGGGAATTTATATATAATGAAAACGACGCTTTTTTAAAAAATCGTGGCAAACATGTGCATCAAACTCGGTTTCGTAATTTAATTCTTGAAGGACGCCGCCTATCATTGCTCGAAGAATTAATTAACTTCAAACATTTTCATCGATTACGTCCGATATACCTAAAGTCCCTACGTGAATTTAAAAAGCTGTCACTAAACTACATCAAATCGGAAACAAAAAATGCAAAGATAGTTTTGACTGTTATTTTTCGGGTTTTAACTAGAATAATTACACGGAACAATGGAATTATATACCCCGACTATTTATTAAAAAACTGATTTAAGATTTAACAAATTACACTTTCGCTACTTCCATTTTTTTCATTATTCTTTCTTCTAATGTCCCTCTCCACCCAACCCCTACTCCTCGGTGGCCGCACCTTTGCCTCGCGCCTGTTTGTCGGCACGGGGAAGTTCGCGTCGCCGCACTTGATGAAGGAGACTTTGGCCGCCTGCCGCCCCGCGCTGGCGACGGTCGCGCTCAAGCGCGCCGACCTCTCCGGCGGGCACGACCCCTTTGCCGACATACTTGATTTTTTAGAGCCGGACAAATACCTCGTCCTCCCCAACACCGCCGGGGCGATGAACGCGGACGAGGCCGTGCGGCTCGCGCGGCTCGGCGCGGCCTCCGGCCTGCCGAAATGGGTGAAGCTCGAAATTCACCCCGATCCGAATTACCTCCTGCCCGACCCGATTGAAACGCTCCGCGCTGCCGAAATCCTCGTGCGCGAGGGCTTCACTGTACTGCCCTACATCAATGCCGACCCCGTGCTCGCGCTGCGCCTCCAGGATGTCGGTTGCGCGGCGGTGATGCCGCTCGGCGCGCCCATCGGCTCGAATCGCGGGATCGAGACGCGCGCGCAAATCGCCATCATCATCGAACAGGCGCGCGTGCCCGTCGTGGTGGATGCGGGCATTGGCCGCCCGTCGCACGCCGCCGAGGCGATGGAAATGGGCGCGGACGCCGTGCTCGTCAACACCGCCATCGCCGTGGCCGCTGATCCCGACCGCATGGCCGTGGCGTTCAAACTCGCCGTCGAAGCCGGCCGCGCCGCTTATGAAATCGGCCTCGCGGCGCAGCAGCAAACCGCCAGCCCAACGAGTCCATTAACCGCATTTCTTTCTTGAATCATCCCTTGCATCAGGATTGCCTGCAAATGCCGCCCCTCACCCGGCCTCCGGCCACCCTCTCCCCTCATCCGATGAGGGGAGAGGGCAGGGTGAGGGGAGTCTTTACCGCGTTTGCAAGGTGGACATTTTCGTCGTACAACACATCCGAATGAAACCAGCCATCCTCTCCGCCGCCCGCGCAAAGGCCATTCTTTCCGCCGCCGCCAAAACCCGCGCCGTGGTCAT
>DATHOB010000013.1:0-3407 GCA_035485355.1 Opitutales bacterium
GATGAGGCGACTTTGCAGGTGCGCCTGATTGTGAAAAAATTTGGCGACGGCATCCTTGCGGCCTTTCACGACATCGAGAAACGCAAACGCGGTGAAACCGAACTCAAGCGCGTGAACCGTGAGCTGGAGGAGCGAGTCGAAGCCCGGACCTTGGAGTTGCGCCAGGCGCAAGAGCGGCTGCAAATCGCGCTTGATGTCGCCCAGCAAAGCAACCGCGCCAAAGGTGAATTTTTGGCCATGGTCTCGCATGATTTGCGTAGCCCGCTCACTGCCATCCAAGGCTACGTCGGTCTGCTGGTGAGCGAGGGGTTGGGGCATGAACAGGTCGAGCAGCTCAACGTCATTGACCAATGCGCTGAAGGCCTGCTGCGGTTGCTGGATGATTTGCTGCGTTTCTCCCGTCTCGAGGCGGGGCAGTTCAAGCTCGAACACGAGGAATTCCTCTTAACCGGGGTGTTTGAGGAGATCATCGATATTTTCCGCCCGGCCGCTCATCAGAAGAAAATCTCCCTGCGAGTCGAGGTCGATCCCGCTTTGCCGCAAATCGCGGTGGGCGACGCCGCGCAACTGCGCCGCATCCTTACCAATCTGGTAGGCAACGCGTTGAAATTCACTGAGCGTGGGGAGGTCGTCATTAGGGCGCGTGCGACACCGCTCGAGCCAGTTACATCGGGCTGGGTCTTGCATGGTGAAGTTTCCGACACGGGCCCGGGGCTGGATCCCGCACAAGCGCGAAGGCTCTTTTTGCCCTATGCTCAAGGACTGGGAGAATCGCGCCGCGCCAACGCCGGCTTGGGCCTCGGCTTGGCGATTTGCCGCCGTTTGTGTGAACTCATGGGTGGCAGCATCATATATGAACGAGCTCCCGTCCATGGCAGTCGTTTTTGTTTCACCATCAAACTCGGTGCGCCGAAAAAGTGAGGTAACATTCGGCCTGGATTAGTGCGAGAGCACCCAATCCACGGCCTCGGAGAGCGAACCCATCAAGGGCACGCCGCGCCCCGCCAGGCGCTCCGGCTGCATGTGGCCGTGGTGGAGCAGCAAACAGTCCGCACCCAGAGCGGCGGCGACCTCGTGGTCGTGCGCGGTGTCGCCAATGAGGACGACGGTGTGCGGAGCGGTGTGCAATTCGAGCGCGCGCAAATGGGCATGGCCGCGGGCGACTTTGCCATCCGCGCGGATATTGTCGAGGCCGCTCATCCGGGTGAAAAATTGCGCCAAGCCGTAGTGCGTGACGGCTTCGCGCAGCGTATCCTCATGATAAGCGGAGAGGACGGATTGCTCAAGGCCCGCGTCGCGCAGCCGCGCGAGCGCGGCATGGGTTCCGGGCTGGAGCTGGCATTCGTAGCGGCGTTGGTTGTAGGCGGAAATGTAGCGCTGGCTGACGTCGTCGAACGAGTGGGTGTGGAAATTAAAGCCGCGTCGCTCGTAAAAACCGATGACAGGAAAGCTGAAGTCCGCCCGGTATTCGTCCACCGTTAAGCGGGGCAGGTCGGCTTCGCGCAGCAGGCCGTTGAGGATTTCGACACACAGCCACGCATCGTCGAGCAGCGTGCCGTTCCAATCCCAAATGACATGGCGGTGGCGCATGGGGGCGTCAATCCAGGCGCTCGGGATGGCGCGAGAAATAGACGACCGGCGCCTGCATCAGCGCGAGGAAGACGAGCGCGCAATTGAGCACGGGGAAGGGGAGCCGCGGCCCGGAGTCGTCGGTGTAAACGTAAAGGGAGGTTTCCGCGGCCGCGGGCGGGGCGGCGGGGTCGGCATTTTCGACATAAAGGTTCGCCACATACAAAACATCAAAAACCAATACAAAAACGAACAACACCGAGGCCGCCAGCAGCGTCAAGGTCATCTTCCGCCAGAGCTGGGGTGAGCGGATGCGACCGTAGGGGAGCACCAGCAGCAGCCCAAAAAAAATGTCGAATCCCGCTTCGATATAGGCCCAAAACGGCCCGACGCCGATCCAGCGCGCAAGGCTCAACGGCCCCCACGCCAGCAGGAAAATCCCCACGCCGACGCCGAGCGCGCGTGCCAACGCCAGCTCCCGCCGCCGGAGCAGGACGTTCGCGGTTCCCGGCAGGGGAAGGGTGGGTGAAGGTTGGGCCACGGAAGACAAGGGAGGAGAATCGTAAACTTCCCACAGCGAACGTTCAACGCTCAAGTGAAGCCGGAGGGAAGCAAAGTAACCCACGGACAGCGTCCCTTCTTCCTTGAGCGTCGGGCGTTAAGCGTGCAATGTTGGTTGTTTCAAGTTTGAGGTTATTTTATGGCCATGCCACTTGCCACTGCCCGCTTTTACGCAATTTTGGACACGAGTTACGCGCCTCCCGCGCGCCTCCCGGAGCTTTGCCGTGCGGTGCTGGCGGGCGGGGCGGACATTGTGCAACTGCGGGCGAAGGAATCCTCGACGGCCCAGCGTATTGCCATGCTCCAAGTGCTTGCGCCACTTTGCGCGCAGGCGGGCGTGCCGCTGATTTGTAACGACGACATCACGGCGGCGCTGGCGGTGCCGGGCGTGGGGCTGCATGTCGGGCAGGACGATTTGGCCCCCCCCACCGCGCGCGCCAAGCTGGGTACGGGCCGTGTGCTGGGTCTATCAACCCATTCGCTCGCCCAGGCGCAGGCGGCGCTCGCGCTGGGCCATATGCTGGATTACTTCGCCGTCGGCCCCATTTTTGCCACGAACACGAAGCCGGATTATCCCGCGGTGGGACTTGAATTAGTCCGCGCCATTGCCGGATTTTCGCAGAAAGTGCCGTGGTTTTGCATTGGTGGCATCAATCCCTCCACCGTCGCGCAAGTTCACGCCGCGGGTGGTCGGGCGGTGGTGGCGGTGTCGGCGGTGCTCCAGGCCGCGGAGCCGGAAAAAATGGTGCGCCAGTTGCGAGGGGTAATGACGTAAAAGTTAACGCACAAAAACCAAATCGCACCATTCGCCGAGGATGCGCGAGGAGCCGAATTCTTCCAAGTCGTCGGGAGCGTGGAAGTGCCACAGGTCGGCGAGGACCGGTTCAAACGCGGCGCGCACGTCGTTGACTTCGGTGGCCAGGATGCCGCTCATAGCCAGCGTGCCTCCGGGGGCGATGGCCGCGGCCAAATCATCGTCGTGCAGCGCGAGGACATCGGCCTGAATGTTGGCCAGCAACAGGTCGGCCTGGCGGCCGTGCAGCGCGGCTTCCAACCCGGCATTCGCCAACTCGACCGCCACTTCGGAAAGGCCATTGACCACCAGATTTTCTTGCGAGACGGTGATGGCCTCCGGATCGCGGTCGAAGGCAAAAACATTTTTCGCGCCGAGCAACGCCGCCGAAAGCGCCAAAATTCCGGAGCCGCAACCGGCATCGATCACTTTGGCGGTGGAATATTTTTCCGGGCCGCGGGCGGCGCGGAAATCCAGCAAACGC
>DATHOB010000014.1:0-2810 GCA_035485355.1 Opitutales bacterium
GCATGTAGCTGGGAACTTTTTGTCCCTTGATGAGACCTTCTGCATATTGCGCCCGGACGACATCGCCACCTTCCGCTTTCAATTTCACCGGCTGTATGGCCTTGAGCACCTTTACTTTTTCATCGCGAATATCCTCCGCGCTGAGTGACACCGGCGGTTCCATCGCGACGAGCGAGAGCAATTGCATGGTATGATTTTGAATCATGTCCCGCAATGCGCCGGATTGGTCGTAGTAGCCCGCGCGCTCGCCCACGCCCAAGTCCTCCGCCACGGTGATTTGCACGCAATCGACGTAGCGCCGGTTCCAAATTGGCTCAAAGATTGTGTTGGCGAAACGTAAGACCAGCAAATCCTGCACTGTCTCTTTGCCAAGGTAGTGGTCGATGCGGTAAACCTGCGATTCCTCAAACTGGTTGCGAATGATGCGGTTCAATTCCTGCGCGCTGGCCAGGTCGCGCCCAAACGGTTTTTCGATAATCATCTTCGAGGCCAGCGGGGTGCCCGCGTGCCGCTTGGCCATGCCGCTTGCGCCCAGGCTTTCCAGAATCGGCTTGAACACCGTCGGCGGCGTGGAAATGTAGAAAACGCTTTGCAAATCACGCCCGAGTTGTTTTTCCAACGCCTCAATTTTTTCGCTCAATACCTGGAAGGCCTTGGGGTCGTCATAATTGCCGGCGACGTAAAACGTATTCGCCTGCACCCGGGCCCACACATCCTCCGCCAGCGGACGGCGGGAAAATTGCTGGATGTCCTTGGCGGTTTCCGCGCGAAAGGCATCGTCGGCAATCGGTTTGCGCCCGAAGCCGATGAGATAGAAATCGGCCGAAAGCAAGTTGTCCACCGCGAGATTGAAAATGGCGGGCACCAGCTTGCGCGCGCACAAGTCGCCCGATGCGCCGAAGATGACGAGGATCGTCGGCGGCGCGCCACGGTGTTTGCTTAGGCCTTGCAGGAAGGGATGGCGGGGAGTTTCAACCATGGCAGGAAAGGAAATGGGACTAGAGTGGGATGTTGGAGTGAAAGAGCACTTCGCCTACCACCCCATCAGAAACTTTCACCTCCACAATGTCGAAGCGAAAATGCGCCGGTGGTTGGGCCATGCCCCGGCGGTAGGCGTGGATGGCCCGGGCCAAGGCTTGTTTTTTCCGAACCGTCACCGAATGGTAACCGGATACCAACGCGCTCGCGCGCCGGGCGCGTACCTCGGCAAAGACGAGCACCTCGCCATCCCAGGCTACCAAGTCCAACTCGTCGCGCCCGTGGCGCCAGTTGCGGGCGACGATTTTCCAGCCGCGGGCGCGAGCAAATTGGGCGGCGGCATCTTCCCCAAGTTGCCCGCTTTTACTCGCGGCGGTACTCGGCCCGCCGCGCAGGCCCCAAAACCACTGCCAGCGGGATTGGACACTCTCACTTAACTGACTGACAAAACTTGGCTTCGCCGTCGCATTCCGGCCCAAGTCGGTAACTGTCTGGCCGAGGGTATTGCGGGTGCGAGACGGCATCATTTGCTGATATTGCCAATAAGCGCGACCAAATCAACATGGAATTGGAGCAGCGCGAGCCAGAGAAAGATAAAAAAGGCAAAGAAACTCACCACTTTCCACACACGGATTTTTTTGCGCAGGCCCTTAAAATGACGGTCTTTTAACGCACGGTGAGGCTGGCGTCGCATACGGAAGTTTTGCCAGGCGGCTTCCAGTCGATAGGTCGGGGAGAACAGGACATACCCGCAAAAGAACAGCGGCACGCCGATGCCTGCCGAAATCAGGAGCCAGCGAATGAGCTGCAGAATAAACTCCGACATGTCTTGGGGGTTCATGCGGTAGCGTGGAGTTGGGGTAAAAACATTTTGTTAATGCCGATGCCGGATGTCGGCAAGTCTAACCTCATGCACTGCTGCAAGTTGCAGACAAAAGCCCGATTCCGCCGCATTGAATCGGACGAACCTCAATTGAACCCGTTAGGAACTGGGATTTTTGACCGACGGTTTTTCCGGCGATTCGGTGGCTGCGTCAGGCAGTTTGGCTTTGAGCAAGGCAATGGCATCGCGGGTTTGGGCCGCTCCCTCAAATTCCTGGGTGCGTACGGCGTTGTTGAGTTCGGCTTGCAGCCGGGCCAGCCGGTGGCGCACCACTGCCGGGCCCGCGCCGCGCAGGGGTATTTTCCCGTGGTGTACGACATCGCGGTGCATCCGGCCGAGCAACGTAGGCAGCAGACCTGCAAAAGCGGTGTAACACGCCGGGCACCCAAAGCGGCCTTGGCGTTCGAAATCGCGTTGGCTGCAATCACATACTGGGCAGCGCAGGGAGCCATCGTTGCGGCGCCCATTGGGCGTCTCGGTCGCTTCCAGCAAGGCATAACCTTTGGGGTCGAGCACACCGGCTTCGCCCGCATGCGTATCACACCAAGCCATTGCGGCGGTTTGGCCGGATTTGGACAAAGTGACGAATACTTTGGCGGGAACACCACAGTGCGCGCAAATTTTGGAGAACGATTGTCCCATGCCAATGATTATCCCTTAAAATTGGCCGCGAGGCAACTGACTTTTCTTGACCAATGCGGCAAAAATGTAATGATGGGCAAGCGGGTTATATGGCTGACGGTTAACTGATTGGCTGCCATTGGCCTGCGCACTCCACTCTGCCCCTTATCGACATGACGCTTCTGTTGCATTTTTTCTCACCCCAGGGACGCTTCAAGCGGCTGACTTTTTGGGAGGGCATGGCCGCGTGGATCATGTTTAACACGGTGATTTCGATGGCCGAGGTTTATTTGGTTTCGATGCCCATGTTTTGGTTTTTAAATCCCAG
>DATHOB010000015.1:0-6160 GCA_035485355.1 Opitutales bacterium
CCATGAAGCGGCGGTTGATCTCGTAAATGATTTGCAGATGGCGCGGCAGCATCCATTCGAAGAGCGGCACCGCCCATTTTTCCAGCGCTTCGGGCAGGAGGGTGTGGTTGGTGTAGCCGAAGACTTTTTGGCAAATGTCCCACGCCGTATCCCACGCCAGGTCATTTTCGTCCACCAGGATGCGCATCAATTCCGGCACCGCGATGGAGGGGTGGGTGTCGTTGAGCTGGATGGCGACTTTCTCGGGAAACAAATCCCACGTTTCGTTTTGTTTGTGGAAGCGGCGGATGATGTCCTGCATCGAACAGGAGACGAAGAAAAATTGCTGCGCGAGGCGCAGGGCCTTGCCCGCGGTGGTCTTGTCGTTCGGATACAGGACTTTTGAAACCGTCTCGCCCATCGCTTTTTCGTGAACGGACTCGACGTAGCCTCCTTCGTTGAAGGTCTTGAAATCGAATTCATGCTGGGCGCGGGATTCCCATAGGCGCAGGAAATTGACCGTGCTGGCGCCGTAGCCGACAATCGGAATGTCCCAGGGAATGCCGAGTAGTTTGCGCCCGGGAACCCAGACCGGGCGCCAGTCGCCCTTGGAATTGAATCGCGTTTCCACGTGGCCCTCAAACGGGACTTCGACGCGATATTCCGGGCGCACAATCTGCCAGGGATTCCCGTAACGGAGCCAATTGTCCGGCAATTCAAATTGGCGGCCATTGACAAACGCCTGCTTGAACAGGCCATATTCATAATGGATGCCGTAGCCAATGGCCGGGTAATCCAAGGTGGCGAGGGAATCGAGAAAACACGCGGCCAGGCGGCCGAGGCCGCCGTTGCCCAGGCCCATGTCCACTTCCTCGTCCACCACGCGCTCAAAATCGAGCCCGAGTTCCTCCACCGCGGAGCGCGCGTGCTCATACAGTCCCGTGTTGTGCAACGTATCGCGCAAGAGGCGGCCCATCAGGTATTCGAGCGAAAGATAATAAACACGGCGGACGTTGCGGCGGTTGTGCGTGCCTTGGGTGGTGATAAAGCGTTCGAGGATGCGGTCGCGCACGGCGAGGCAAAGGCAGAGCCACCAGTCGCGCGGGCGGGCGGTGCGGATGTCGCGCGCCAGGGAAAATTTGAGATGGTTGAGAATGGAAATCTTCAGGCCATGGGTGCTGGCCTCGACGCTGAACTCTGAGCCGGCGCCCCTCGGCACTGTCTCATCCCGGGGAGTTTTGGCCGGGGCTATCGGCAATCCGGCGGTCGCCGGTTTTTTCAGGCCGCTAGCCGTCGTCTTCATCGGCGGCCGCGTCATGGGCATCGGGTCGCGCGTGTTGGTCGCCCGGCGCGTGGGCAGTGGGGGTGCGGGTTCGACGTGTTTTGCGCCGGAAGCTTTTACATGCGGGCGGGAGCTGGACTTGCGGGATGCCGGAACGCGTTTGGACATGAGTTCGAGTATTAATGTTTTAGGCCGCCGGGAGAAGCGCGAAATCAGTGACTTTTCCGCAACAGCGATTGCTTATTCAAACGCAGCGGGATCGCCGCCGAGACGGCGGTACAAATCCCCGGCGGCGAATTCCAGGAAGGTTGGTTTTCCGCTCGGTGAGGTGAGCGGTTGCCGGGTGGCGAGCAAGCGCTGTGCCAGTGTGCGGATTTCCTGTTCGGAAGGTTGGTCGCCCAGCCGCAAGGCGCGCATGGCCGCGAGGCGGGCGATGTCGTCGTGGCGCAGGGGCGTGCCGCCGCGCTCGCGCGCCAGTTCGGCGAGGTCGCGCAAAAAACTTTCCGCCCGCGCGGGGTCGAGCCATTCGGGCACGGCTTCGAGCCGGTAAAAATTGCGGCCAAATTCTTCGAGGGCGAATCCTTGTTGGTTAAGCCACTTGCGGTGCGTTTCGAGCGCGGCGGCGGCCAGCGGCTCAAATTCCAGCGGCTGGGGGAATAGCAGTCGTTGGCTGGGAGTCCGGGCTGTGGCAAAACGTGTTTGCAAATCCTCGAACCATACCCGCTCGTGCGCCGCGCGGGCATTGAACAGTACCAATCCGCCGGGAGTCTCAAACAAATACACCTGCCCCCGCCAGCGGCTCAGGTAGCGCCAAGTGGTGCGGACGGGTGGGGGCGGCGGGGAACTGGGAACGGCGGGTTGCGCGGAAGAAGTGTGGAGGGTGGAGTGGGTGGCGGAAAGTGCCGCTGCTGGAGTTACAGCGATTTTCCCGCGCTCAACATTTAATGTCGTGGCAATCTCCGGACTCGCCGCTTTGACCTGGGTGGTTGAGTGTTGAGTTTTGAACGTTGGATAATGAATGTTTGGCGCGGGGAGTTGAGTATTTGTTAGTGTATTCGGCTCCTTGCTCCCCGCTACTGGTTCCCCGCTGGTCGACTTCCGCAACTGCGCCAGCACCGCACTGAGCACAAACTGCCGCACGCGGCCTTCATCGCGGAAACGCACTTCGCGTTTCGCGGGGTGCACATTCACGTCCACCGCGGCCGGATCTATTTCCAAAAACAATATCGCGGGCGGATAGCGGCCTTTGGGAATGAAAGTGTGGTAGGCTTCCAGCACCGCATACGAAATTGTGCGGCTATCCACCGGGCGGCGGTTGACCAGCGTGATGAGTCCGTCCCGGGTTGGGCGGCCCTGACCCGGACGCCCCAGCAGGCCGCTCAGGCGCAAGCCGGCGGCGGCATCGGCCACTTCCGGAAAATCCATAAGCTCTTCTGCCGTGCGGCGACCCCAGATTTCGGCCACGCGCTCGCGCAAATCCGGGCAGGCGGGGGAGCGGAAGATCATCCGCCCATCCTCCAATAAACTAAATGCGACCGCTGGATGCGCAATGGCGTAGAGGCGCACCAGGCGCGTGATGTGCGCGGCCTCGGTGTCGTCCGTCTTCAAAAACTTCCGCCGCGCAGGGACGGAGTTGAACAAATGCGTGACTTCAATACGCGTGCCCATCGGGCTGCCGCAGGCGCGTTGATGCGCCATTTTTCCGCCGTTGACGAGAATCTCCGTCCCCGCCGCGGCATCCGCGGTGCGCGAAATGAGGGTGAAGCGCGATACGCTGGCGATGCTCGGCAGCGCCTCACCGCGAAACCCAAAGGTCTGCACCGCCTGCAAATCCGCCGCCTCGCGGATTTTCGAGGTGGCGTGGCGCTCAAGCGCCAGCAGCGCCTCATCCGGCGCGAGGCCGGAGCCGTTGTCTTCCACGCGGATGTGGCTTTTGCCGCCATGGCGGAACTCGACCTCGATGCGCGTGGCCCCGGCGTCGAGCGCGTTTTCCACCAGCTCCTTGACGACTGCCGCAGGCCGCTCCACCACCTCGCCAGCGGCGATTTGGTTGGCAACGCGATCTGGCAGAATGCGGATGCGGGACATGGGTATAATTTCTAAAGCAAATCAGGATGCGCAAAGAGCATGGTCGGACTAAGCACGATCACTCCTTGGATATTTTTCCCATAGTGTGCGCCAAAATGCCGTTTGTCTCCACTCAGAAAATGGGTGCAGCCCTGCGCGATGGCAATCCCCAGCAACTGGCCGTCGTTGGCGGGCAAATCCAATCCGTGCGGCAGGCCAAATTCGGAAACGATCACGACTTGGACAAGCGCCGCATCCAGCCCCGCCAATGCCTTGGGCGACTTGCGCGCGAGGTTGCGTTTGGCCTCCTCGACCGCCAGTTGCGCGGTGAAGGTTTGGTGGCGCAGGCGCAAGGCTTCGGTCAGCGTTGGCACCACCCCGCGGCCCAGGCTCGCTGAAAATAAAATATTGGCGTCGAGGAAAACGCGCAGCGGTTTCATGACTCAAGATTTGGCGGTAGACCGGGCGGCTTTTTGGCGGAATGTTTTGGCGGCCCGTTCGAGCCATGCTTTCAATTTCGGATTGCGGGCGGCGGCCTCCTCCAGTTCCCGCTCCGATTCCGCGAATTCCGCGATGCGTTCGTCGGTGTAGATTTCAATGGCGGTGGCCACCGCCGGGCGCAGGAGGATGCCTTCGGGCGTGGATTCGGCGAGTAACAGGTCGTGGGTGCCGAGCGCGTACTGCTCGCGCAGAAGTTTGGGCAGGGTGACGGTGCCGCGCGGCCCCATGCGGAGAGTAGTGTTCTTCATATCATGCTAACTTACTGATTTACTGAAAATACGCAAGAAAAACCCACTTTTATCCTTGGCGTAAAAACGGAAATGACGGTGACGATTGGGTTGGCAACGCGATCAGGCAGGACGCGAATGCGGAACCTGGTGGGGGCTATACGCGGAAATTGGAAATACTAATCTAGGCGCTCGATGCCAAAAGCTTTCGGCTGATTGAGAGCCATAAAGCATTTTGAGGTGGCCTATTTCCGGTTTCCACCTTCACATTTCCGTTTTCACATGAACCGCCTCGCCGCCGAGCCTTCCCTCTACCTGCGCCAGCACGCCACCAACCCCGTCGATTGGTATCCCTGGGGCGACGAGGCCTGGGCGCGCGCCAAGGCGGAGGACAAACCGGTGCTCGTCTCCATCGGTTATTCCGCCTGCCATTGGTGCCACGTCATGGCGCACGAATGTTTTGAGGACGAATTCATCGCCGATTTGATGAATAGCCATTTCATCTGCATCAAGGTGGACCGCGAGGAGCGCCCGGATGTGGACCAGATTTATATGGAGGCCGTGCAGATGCTCACGCAGCACGGCGGCTGGCCGCTCAATGCGTTTTGTTTTCCCGACGGTCGCCCATTTTTCGGCGGCACGTATTTCCCCCCGGCGGATAACAACCGCGGCCAAGTCCCCTGGCCGCAATTGCTCATGCGGGTGTCGGACTATTTCACCAAAAATCGTGCGGCCCTCGCGGAAAACGCAGAGAACATCGTCAAAAATCTGCTGATTTCCAACGTGCCCCCCGGCACGGAAGGAAATATCGCGTGGGACAATCGCGCGCTCGTCGTCGCGGCGCGGTCCATCGCCACATTTCACGACGACACTTGGGGCGGTTTTGGTGGCGCGCCGAAGTTTCCCCCGGCGATGTCGCTCAATTTTCTCCTCGCCGTGCGCGCGAGCGCGGCCGTCGAGCACACCCCCGGCCTGGCCGAGCGGCTGGATAAAATCGTGAACATCACCGCCCGTGCGATGGCGCATGGAGGCTTGTTCGACCAATTTGGCGGCGGCTTTTGCCGCTACAGTGTGGATGGCCAGTGGCTCATCCCGCATTTCGAAAAAATGCTGTATGACAACGCGCTGCTGCTGGATTTCTACGCCAAGGCGCACCGGCGTTTTCAAAATCCGCTCTACGCCGCCGTGTGCGAGGAGACGGTGGGCTGGTTGCTGCGCGAGATGCAGCATTCCAGCGGCGCGTTTTATGCCGCGCTCGATGCCGACAGCGACGGTCACGAGGGCGCCGCGTATGTATGGACTCCCGCGCAATTGCGCGAGGTTCTTGGTGAGGATGGCGCGTCGGCCATCGCCGCCGCCTATAATATTACCGAGGCGGGCAACTTCGAGCACGGCACTTCCAACCCCGCGCTGGTTGAAAACGATTTTGCCGTGCGCCAGCAGCTCGCGCCCTTGCGCGCCCAGTTGCTTGCCGCCCGCTCCGCGCGGACGCAACCTGGCCGCGATTCGAAAATTTCGCTCGCGTGGAATGCCCTCCTCATCCGCGGGCTGGCCGAGGCAGCATTTGCCTTTGGTCGCAAGGATTGGTTCAGCATCGCGCAAAAATGCGCGGACTGGCTCTGGAAAAATTTGAGCTTTGCTGGATCCGACGGCACCCGCCGCTTGCACGCGGTTTATTACGAGGCCGGTGGGTCCGCCAACGCGAAATCCGAAACTGGAACCCCGAAACCCGAAACCCATAACTCGAAACCAACCATCGGGTTTTTGGACGACTACGCCTTTTTCGCCGAGGCCTTGCTCACGCTCGCCGCCTATGCGGATTGGGCGGAGCCGGGCTCGGCGCTGCTCGAGCAAAATGTGGGCCACGCGCGGGCGCTCGTCGATTCGGCGCGCGCGCATTTCCGCGATCCGCGGCAGTTGGGCTATTTTTTCACCGCCGACGACCACGAAAAACTCGCCGTGCGCAAAAAAGAATGGTGGGACAACGCCTTGCCGAGCGGCCACGCGTCACTGGCCCACGCGCTCACCGGGCTGCACGCGCTCACGGGTGAAAACGCCTACGCCACGGAACTCGCGGATTTGAAGAAATGTTATGTGGGCCTGG
>DATHOB010000016.1:0-24069 GCA_035485355.1 Opitutales bacterium
TCCGCCGATTCCAAATGATTCGCCGCAAGCTCGGTTCGCGCTTGCTGTGGGTGGGCGGCGCGGGAGACGACATGGTGCCGGGTTATTATTCCATGGGCGTGCGCACGTATACCTCAAGCATCGCCAACGTTGCCCCCAAACTTTCGCTTCGTTTGCACGAACTCGCCGCTGCCGGGCATTCGCATGAATTGGATGAGATCATGCGCGAACTCGTGATTCCCCTGTATGAATTTCGCGCGCGGCGCAAAGGCTACGAAGTCTCGGTTATGAAAACCATGATGGACCTCATCGGCCTTGCCGGCGGCCCGGTGCGCGCACCGTTGGTGGATGTCCGCCCGGTGGAGCATGCGGAAATCCGCACCTTCCTCGGCAAATGGAAAAAATGGCTTTAATTTTATAAACATATGCCGACCCAACCTGTATTGATTGCCGGACAATGGCGCGCGGCCCGCGCGACCGGAACTTTCCGCGCCGAAAACCCCGCACTCGGCCAGCAACTGCCCGACGAATACCCCGTGAGCGATTGGGCCGATTGCGATGCCGCGCTCACCGCCGCCAGCGAGGCCGCGGTTAAACTCCGCGCCCTGCCACCGGAAAAAATCGCTGCGTTCTTGAGCAAATTCGCCGAGCGCATCGAAAAACGCGCCACCGAACTCGTCGAAATGGCGCATCAGGAAAGTGCATTGGCCAAAGCGCCCCGACTCGCCGATGTCGAATTGCCGCGCACCACCGGTCAGTTGCGTCAGGCCGCGGCCGCAGTGCTCGAAGGCTCATGGGCTTTGCCCACCATTGACACCAAGCTCAACATCCGCTCGCAACTCGCTCCGATTGGGCCGGTGTGGGTCTTTGGGCCGAATAATTTCCCCTTTGCGTTCAACAGCGTGGCCGGAGGCGACTTTGCCGCCGCTATTGCCGCTGGCAATCCGGTCATCGCCAAGGCCAATACTTCGCACCCCGGCACGACGCGCATCCTCGCTGAAGAAGCTTTCGCCGCAGTGACGGAAGCAGGCCTGCCCCCCGCGACCGTGCAAATGATCTACCGCACAGGTCATGCGGATGGCGCGCGCCTCGCCGCCGACCCGCGCACGGGTGCCATCGCCTACACCGGCAGCCGCAAAGCGGGCCTCACCCTCAAAGCCGCGGCGGACACTGTATGTAAGCCGTTTTATGCGGAGCTCTCGAGCGTCAACCCGGTGGTCATTCTGCCCGGCGCATTGGCGGAGCGGGGTGCAAAAATTGTCGAGGAGTTTTGCGGCAGCAGCCTGCTTGGTTCCGGACAATTTTGCACGAATCCCGGCCTGGTGATTTTGCTCGCGGGAGAATCCGCCGAGCAATTCATCGCCATGGTGAAGCAACGCTTCGAAGCCGCGACACCCACCCCATTGCTGTCCTCCGGGGTGGCGAAATCTTTGCACGAAGGCGTGAAAATTTTGCAAGCCTCCGGCGCACAACTCGTCGCGGGCGGGCAACCAGTGGCTGGAGCGGGCTATCGCTATGCCAACACTTTGTTGCGTTCGACCGGAGAAGTTTTTCTGCGCGCGCCGGAAAAACTTCAAACCGAGGCGTTCGGCAATGCGACCCTCATCGTCGTAGCCAAGGATGTCAAAGAAGCCGGTGCGATGCTCGAACATCTCGAAGGCAACCTCACCGGCTGTGTTTATTCCGACACCCAAGGCAGCGACGACGCTCTCTATGCAGAATTGGCGCCGCGTCTCAGGGCTAAAGTTGGCCGATTGATCAACGACAAGATGCCGACCGGTGTGGCTGTGAGCCCGGCCATGAACCACGGCGGTCCCTTCCCCGCCACCGGGCACCCCGGCTTCACCGCCGTCGGCATACCCGCGTCGCTCCGCCGGTTTGGCGCGCTGCAATGCTACGACAATGTGCGCGCGGCGCGCTTGCCAGCTGCTTTAGGAGACCGAAATCCCAATGGCAAAATGTGGCGCCTGATTGATAGCAAGTGGACGCAGGGCGATGTGGGAGTTTAAAGGTATATTTTCGGTTGGACTTTGGCGGGGTGGAGTGCAGTCTGAGTGGCTCTGCTTTTACCCCCTCATCTGCCTATGAAATCCCCCGCCCTTTTCAAATTTCTGCCGCATACTGCATCGATCTTAGCCCTTCTCAGTCTTGCCACCCCAGTTCGTGGCGCGGATGCACCGGCCAGCGATGCCGCCCCGGTGGCAACCATCACCATCGACGCTGGCCAGGTCAAAGGCCATTCCAGCCCAATTCTCTTCGGCATTATGACCGAAGACATCAACTATTGCCTTGATGGCGGCTTGTACGCCCAATTAATCGCCAACAGCACATTTCAGGAACCTGCGAATTCTCCCCAACGCTGGTCCATTGTCCAAGACACCGGCGCCAGTGGCACGATGGAATTCGACCACAGTGTCACCCTCAATGAACAGCACCCGGTCAGCCTCAAGCTCACCGCCACCACTGCTTCGCATAAATTGCGCGTCGGCTTTTCCAACGAAGGTTATTGGGGCATTTCCGTGCGGCCCAATACCACCTACCATGTCTCATTCTATGCCAAAGCGGATGGCAATTTCACCGGCCCGCTGGCCGTCGCCATTTCCAGCACCAAAGAAGCGGTAACCTATGCCTACGCCACCGTGCCCAAACTCACGTCCACCTGGCAGAAATATGAAATCACGCTCAATACCGATGCCACGGTAAAGCCAACCAAGGATGCCAATTTCCTGATCTGGACGACCGCGCCGGGCACGGCGTATTTCAGCATGGTTTCGCTCTTCCCGCCGACTTACAACAACCGCCCGAACGGCCTGCGACCCGACCTCATGCAATTGCTCGCTGATTATCATCCGGCATTTTTGCGTTTCCCCGGCGGAAACTTTTTGGAAGGCAACACGCTCGCCACCCGCTTTGACTGGAAAAAAACCATCGGCGACCTTTCCCTGCGTCCCGGACACCTCAATGACGCTTGGCGTTATTATTCCGATGACGGCCTTGGCCTCCTCGAATATCTTACCTGGTGCGAAGACCTGAAAATGCAACCCGTGCTGGCCGTGTATGCCGGGCTGGCCCTCGGCGGCGGCGGTGAAGTGGCCGCCGGCCCCGAACTCGCACCGTATGTGCAGGATGCCATGGATGAAATCGAATACGTCACCGGCGATGTGAATACCAAATGGGGCGCCGAACGCGCGAAAGACGGCCACCCGGCGCCGTTCAAACTCAACTATGTGGAAATTGGCAATGAGGACTGGCGCGGCAATTATGACGGACGTTTCTCGCAATTTTACGACGCCATCAAAGCCAAATACCCCAACTTGCAACTGATTGACGCCTCCACCCGCGGTTCCGTCAATGGCAATGGCCGATTGACCAGCCGCATTGCCACCACCAACACCGCGCACCAGCCGGATGTCATGGACAGCCATCTTTACACCTCTACGGAAGCCGCCTCCGATGTGGCCTCGACCACTTACGACAAATATGATCGCACCGGCCCTAAAGTTTTTGAAGGCGAATGGGCCACGCGCGTGGGCGCACCCACCCCCAACTTCACCGGTGCGCTCGGCGACGCCGCTTACATGACTGGTCTCGAACGCAATTCAGACATCGTGATTATGGCCTCCTATGCGCCGCTGTTTGTCAATGTCAGTAATCCCGGCGGACGGGGCACCCCGGGAAGTTCGATGCAATGGCCTTCGGATTTGATCGGCTACGACGCTCTCAACAGCTACGGCTCACCCGCCTATTACGCGCAAGTCATGTTCAATAACAATCGCGGCGATGAAATTCTCGGATTGGATGCCACAAATATTCCCACTCGTGCTGGCCCACCGGCCGCGCGGGGCGCCGCCGCGGCCGCACCCCAAACCCCCGCCATGTTCTTCAGCTCCACGCGAGACAGCAAAACCGGTATCATTTATGTCAAGGCGGTCAATCCTACTGACACCGCCACCCCGCTGCACATTGAGATCAAGGGCGCGAATTCAATTGCTCCCAATGGCGAATCTATCGTCATGAAGGCCGACAGCCTGACTGACACCAATTCCCTCGCCGAACCCACGAAAATCGTCCCAGTCACCTCCAAGGAAAGTGGCTTTGGCTCTAGTTTCACCCGGACTCTGCCGCCCTACTCCATCACCATCCTCAAGCTGCAAAGCAAATAGCCCAATTCCGGCAATTTAATCGAGTAATACAAGCGTGTTGATCTATCCCGCCATCGATCTCAAAAACGGCAAGTGCGTACGCCTGACCCAGGGCCGCGCTGCGGATGAGACTGTTTATTTCGAAGATCCCGTCGTACCCGCACTGGCTTTTCAGCAAGCGGGTGCGCAATGGGTGCACGTCGTGGATTTGGACGGAGCGTTTGCGGGCGTGCCGCGCAACCTCGCCCACGTCGCGCGGATTGCCGCCACCGGTTTGCGAGTGCAATTGGGCGGCGGTATGCGCACGCTCGACAATGTTGAGGAAGCTTTTCATGCCGGCGTCCAGCGCGTCGTCATTGGCACACGCGCCTGCCACGACCCGCAATTTGTCGCCGGGCTGGTCCACCGCTTTGGCGCGGAGCGGCTGGCGGTGGGCATTGATGCCCGCGACGGGCGGGTCGCCGTGGATGGTTGGAAAAACGTTTCCCATGTGCGGGCGGAGGAATTGGCCCGGCATATGTGCGACCTTGGCATTCAGACCATCATTCACACCGACATTGCCACCGATGGCATGCTCACTGGCCCAAATTACAAAGCGCAAGAGGCCATGCTGCGCGCGACTCCCGCCCGGCTAATTGCCTCCGGCGGCGTGGCCCGGCGCGAGGACTTGGTCCATTTTGCCGAGATCGCCCGCGCCCATCCCCGCCTGGATGGCGTCATTGTCGGTAAAGCCATCTACGAAAAGAAAGTTGATTTGGCGGATTTGCTCAAATTAGCAAAGACCCCCTGAGCGTAGGAGCTTCACCCAGCAAAAATCTCCATGAGCATGCCATCATATCGAAATTGGAGATGGGCAGCGTTGCTGGCCGGTATGGTGTTGTTGAGCGTGCCGTGTTCAACCTTCGCCGCCGACACTGCGCCAACGTCAGTGGCCCCGGCCAAAATTGGCGACAGCATCGCTGACGTTAAGGCAAAATACGGTGATCCGCCGTCGTCGCTGGAGGCCGGCAACCGCACGATTTTTAATTATCCCTCCGGCCAGATTGTCTTCGTCAATGGCCGCGTGTCCGAAATTGACGCCACCTTGTCACCACCCGTGGCCAAATCGTCGGCTTCCCCCTCCGCTGCAGTCACCCCCGCCACGTCGGCCTCGACATCCAAGGCGGCGGCATCTTCCAATGGCCCCAATGCCGAACCGCCGAGCCCGGAATACATCAAAGCACATCCCGGTGATGTCCACCTTGTGTCAAGAAATGACTCGGATGGCGTCGTCACTATCCTCGCCGAAAGTGATTACGACACCGAATTTACTGTAACCGTTAACGCCAACCTGACCAACGCCACGTCGTCAAAACCTCTGCCGGTCACAGTTGATTCGGCGGGGCAAAAATCCGTCGTCGTCGTCCAATATACCCGCACCAACCCAGCGCAGGCCTGGCAATATCAGTCCACTTTTTTTGCGCGACCAGGGGCGCAGCGCGCGGCCAAAACCAACGACGCGGTTTATCAATTTCCGTTTTCTCCCCATGAGACCCACGTTCTGGCCCAGGGCAATTTTGGCGCGTTCAGCCACTATGAAGGTTCGGGCAGTGAACATGCCTTCGACTTCACTTGCGACCCCGGAACCGTCATCTGCGCCGCGCGCGAGGGAATCGTCACCGGGGTGCGCCAGGATTACACCCAAGGCGGCACCGACAAGGCGTACAGCAGCATGGGCAACTACATCATCATCAAACACGCGGACGGCACATTTGCCGAATATTTCCACATTCAGCACAATGGCGCCTTGGTGCAACTGGGCCAGCAAGTCGGCGTAGGCCAGCACATTGCCCTCTCCGGCGCGACCGGCCACGTCACCGGCCCACACCTGCATTTTTCCGTGTTCCAAAACATTACCGGCAAAGACCGCTTGAGCTTGCCGACGCATTTTCAAATTGATGGCAACGTGGTCGACACGCTGCAGCAGGGTCAGCGTTACTAAATTGCTTCCTGCGCCACTTTGCTAAATAGTGTCGCCGTGCCTGCACCTGATTTCGCTCCTTTTCTCATCGTCGCCGTGGACGGTGGTGCCGCTTCCGGCAAGTCTTCGCTCGCGCGCGCCCTCGCCCGCCGATTTAATTTTCTCCATGTGGACACCGGCTCGCACTACCGCGCCGTGACCCTCGCTTTGATCGAGGAAGGGGTCCGGCCGGACGATTCGGCGGCAGTCAGCGCCGCGCTGGGTAAAATCGCCCTGGGCACGCACTTCGAGGGCCACACCGCCCGGATCATGCTGGCGCATCATTTCCCCTCGGCCGGCGGTAACATCACGCTCAAGGGCCGTATGCCGGATGCTGTTATGCTGCGCACCCCGGAAGTGAACGCCAATGTGTCGCGCTTCGCCGCATTGCCCATAGTGCGGACTTTTCTTTTCAATTACCAGCGCAACCAGGTGGATTTTGCGCGGGAAAACAGTTTTGCCGGATTGATTATGGAAGGCCGCGACATTGGCTCCGTGATTTTCCCTGACGCGCCGCTGCGCCTTTTCCTCACTGCAGACTCTGCCACTCGGGCCCGCCGCCGCGCCGCCGAGGGCCAGACCGACGCCGTGGCCGAGCGGGACCGGCTGGATTCCGCCCGCGCCACCGCGCCCCTCACCTGCCCATCCGGCGCAACCGTGATAGATTCCTCGAATTTGACGCTGGATGAGGTCATTGCCCGCGCGGCAGAATATGTCGAAACCGCGCGCGTGGCCGTGCGTGCGGATGACGTCAAAGTGGAATTCCCAACTTTTTACCGCCTAGTGTGGCACGTTGCGCGCGCATTCATGCAGGTCGCTGGCCGGGCCGAAGCCGTCGGTGTTGAAAACGTTCCCCGCACCGGCGCATTTCTTCTCGCCTCCAATCATGCCAGCTTTCTCGATCCCTTGTTGGCCGGGTGCTATCTGCCACGTCCGATTTGCTATTTTGCCCGCAAAGATTTGTGGAATACCAAAATCCTCGCCTGGGCCTTGAACCGCTTGAAGTGCATCCCCGTGGATCGCGATGGCGAGGGTGATATTGGCGCCTTCAAGCGCGTCTTCGCTGCGCTCAAAGCAGGAGAAGGCTTGCAAGTTTTCCCCGAAGGCACCCGTACCAAGGACGGCGCCTTGCAACCCGCCCGGCGTGGCATCGGACTACTCGCCGGCAAACAAGGCGTCCCGGTCGTGCCCGTCCGCGTGTTTGGCACTTTTGAGACCTTTAATCGCAAACAAATACTCCCCATGCCGTTTTACCGGATTGGCGTGACGTATGGGCGCGTACTGACGCCGCGCGATTACGACCCCGGCCCAGGCGACCCGCAACGGTATGAAAAGATTTCCCAGTGCATCATGGACGCCATCGCCGCGCTGCCGCCCCCATGGGCCGTGGATGCCAAAATTTAAGGCAACTACTTACAAAGTTACCCTAGAGGCGGTAAGCGGGTAAAGCGCATTCTTGATAGAATGCCGTCTCCACGGCTGAACGTCAGAAGAAAATACGAGACCAAGAAATACTTATCAAGGCTAACACTGACGGCCTTGGAATCATACCAAGCCATAGAGCATGAGCAGGGCGTCCGTTATCTAAATCGTCTTAAAGAGGGAAGATGCGAACAGGGATTACTTATCGATGCGTTGTTAAATTTAACTCGCTCCGTTCGAAAGCTCACTGAACTTTCTCCAAAACTTGTTTCACGAGTTTTTCCAATGAGACGATAGCTTTCTTAATGTCTTCAACGTCATTTTCAAAGGAACTACTTACAAAGTTACTCTAGTCTTGGAGAATCGGCGAGAACATTGACTTTTCAATCTTTAGACTCATGCTTCAAGCATGAAAGTTCACTCTATTTTAATCGTGGTAGAAAATCCAGGAGCTTTAAAGCCGATTCCAACGCACAGATGGCATGAATTTTTAAACCAAGCACGGAGAGTATCAGAAACGAACGCAGGAATCGAAACGATTGCCGAAAACACGTTCCTGATTTCTTTAGAAAACGGAATGTGTCCAGCCAATCAGATTTTGAATAGCGCTGAGCAGAATGATTTGAAATATAGGCTTTTATTCTTTGAGGAAAAGCCGGAGTGGATTCTTTCAAAACCTGCTGTGTGATCACATACTAAAGAACTAAGATTACTGAAAAATCCACTCTAAGATCGCGTTCTACACGGAACGTGAATCGCTTTCCAGAACTTAAAATACCGATCTTCTTCTATACAGAAGATAAGATTTACAGACTGGACTTTGAAGGGATGGAACAGGTGCCATGCACCTCTTGGCACTACGAACCTAATTCTGTGATTAAGAGGGCGTTACATAGATTTTTACTGTGGGTTCTCCGCCGCTGGTGTCGAATAGATGGCAAATCTCCTCTACTTTGTATCTCCGAGTCTGATCTAAACGAATATACTGACCGACTTCTGGTATCATCGGCCATTGAATGGTCTGAATGACGATTCGGCGCCTGATCGGCATTGCGTCATTTTCTGCTTCGATTTGGATTAACATAAATGTCAGTAATATGTTGACGCCATACCCTGATTGTAGCCTCTATTCCAGCCATTTCGATATGCGTCTAAAGTGGACGAATATACATGATCTGAGTCAGAGTTTTGTGAAATCAAATTGAACAAGGCATTTTTCCCATCCCCGATCTGCTTAAGATCGGCACGATATCCCATGGGATTTTGCGGTATACAAGTTCTTACAGCGGTGGCAAAATCTTGTAGACCGTCATTATACCCTACCTGGTCGGCGTTACCGATATTTAAGGCATTAATTTTACGCACGATAATGCTATTCGGCCCTGCAATTTGGTCGGCGAGATTTTGTGTCTCGTTTTTAGGGTTTTGAAGAAATGTGCCTATCATCCCTATTGAGACCACTGTAATCACTAGGCATACTCCAAGAAGTACTTTATTTGATTTTTGCTGATTCGATTTCATCGGATTAATGATATTTTCAAGGATAATGTTTGCAAAGTTATACATAGTTTGGCTTCTGTCAACAGGGAATTTTGCCATGATTGCGCCATGGCAGAAAAGAAAACCCAGACGCTTTCGGTGAGGATTACCCCGAGCCTGAAAGAGCGCGTTTTGAAGGCTGAAAACCGGAGCGGAATCCCGTATCCGGTGCTGGTGGTCAGAGCGATCGAATCGGTGTGCGAACTTGTAGAAAAGCAGGGATATATCATGTTTCCACTCTCAATTCCTACCCCAGCCAAGAAATCTAAGTAAATCTCTAGTTTTAGTATATAAGTAGCTGATTATGAATAAGATTTATAGCAAGTTTAGCAATCTGCAAGAGGGGATTTTCAGGGTACTACTTGTCCCTGATGCCGCATCCTTCACAACTGCAGACCCTGCATGGCTTCATGTCGTGCTTTGGGGACGAGGAGACTTGTCATAATCTCTTCTCGGCCGTCCGTTTTCGCAACGGAAAATACTGCCCTCATTGCGGCCACCGGAAGGTTTATGAATTCAATAATGGCCGGCGTTACCGCTGTGCCGGATGCCGTGAAGATTTCACCATCAAGACCGGCACGGTTTTCGGAGAAAGCAAGGTGCCTCTGCAGAAGTGGTTCATGGCCCTCTACCTCCTCTCGGTGAACCGGAAGGGCATTTCATCCGTCCAGTTGGCCAAGCAGATCGGCGTTACCCAGAAGACCGCCTGGTTCATGAACCACCGCCTTCGGGAGGCCCTTAAGCAGTCGCGTAACAGGCTGAGTGGCACCATCGAAGCCGATGAGACCTACATCGGCGGGAAGGAAAAGAACAAGCACCGGTCAAGGCGGCACCCCGGCCAGCAGGGTCGCAACACCTTGTCCAAGACGCCGATTTTCGGCCTGATGCAACGTGGGGGCCGGGTCAGGGCCAAGGTCACGTCTGACGTGAAAAGGACGACCATCGAAGGGCATTTGCTGAAACACGCCAAGACCGGTTCATTGCTCTACACCGACGAGTTCGTTTCTTACTCCCGGGTGAAGGAAAACTACCGGCACAAGATCGTGAAGCATTCCGAGGGCGAATACGTTCGCGGGGACGTTCACTCGAATACCATCGAGAACTTCTGGTCGATTTTCAAACGGGGATACCATGGCATCTACCACTCGATGAGTCGCAAGCACCTCCAGCGGTATGTGGACGAGTATGCCTTCCGGTTCAATCACCGGAAGGATTCGTTCTATACGTCCTTTATCACTGCAATGGACCAGATTGCGGGAAGCAGCCGGTTGGGGTATGCTGAGCTGGTTCAGAAGGCATCGTAACAGTGTTCTAATACGCGTGATTATCCACGATCGGGAGGCGTATCTGAAATCGTTTGACTGGCTAGATTCAGTCCCTCCACGAAAGCGGATGAGTCAAATTCTCCGCGTTCTAAAGGCATGTAAGCCGCCACTGCCAAAGCGGCGTCGTGAATCCAAAGTTTCCTCCCATCTATGGCGACGGAATAAGGACCAAGGAGATCACACTTAGATAATCTGAGCAGCGCTGAATGCCTTATTAGGAAAGAGGCGGTTAAATCGTCATTTCTAAAATGTCTGCGAGCGGCAAATATAAACGCGTCTTCGCTTTGGCTACGGCTGACTCTCGAAGCTGCCTTCCAGCAATAAACATAGGCGTCGTGGAACTGCTTATGGGTTAGTATCTTTGTCTTCCAAGGATTTTCTGGCTTCTTTCGCTTCATCAACTGTTCTTATAAAAGCCTTATTTATGGCTCAATCATAAAAACATCTTTAGGTAAATTACTGCACAAAATTCTTATACCTGTGATTATCTAGGCCACAGCAGACAATGCTACAGGAATTGATCATTAACTTTGTATAAATAATACTTGTCGATCTCTGCGCATGGGCTTAACTTAACAAGTCTATGCCCAATAACCCGCCTCCACCTCGTCCACCATCCCCTTCACCAGCGCCATCCGCACCTTCACGGCCAGCCCCATATCCTGGACCATTGACAAATACTCCGAATACACGTCCACCTCCAACGCCACCACCACCACCTCGGCAATTTGTTAGGGCAGCCAACGAATCGACTGCCTCTAATGCTGGTGTCAGGCCGCTTACGCAGAGGCCGCAGGTATCTAATAGTCGACCTACGCCACAACCTCCAAAATAAAACCCATGAGCACGCCCGCCGCCATCGAAACACAGCAAAGTACTACCCAAAGCATGCCCTCTCCTTGGCAAAACCTTTTATTGGACGTGCGGCGCTCGATTCGCTACCACAATCACCGTCGGCGATGGTTTGACGGACTGAACTCAACGTCAAAATTTCTAATTATAATTAGCGGAGGAACTGTTCTGGCGTTTCCAGACCCGAGTCAAAAAATGGGTATCGCCGCCAGGGTGTTTTGGGTAATCTCTGCATTTCTTGGTTCACTCGATCTGGTAACAGGGTTTTCGGCAAAGGGTCGCGAACATTACGACCTAGCGCGAGAATTTACTCAGCTAGAGCAGGAAATGGTGAAGGTAGGCGAAGGAGCTTCTACAGATGATTATGCCCACCTGTATAATCGACGGTTAGAAATTGAAGCAAAAGAACCGCCAGTTAAGCGTGTTTTGGACATTTATTGCCACAACGAACTCGCTCTTTCAATTGGTTGCGAAAAGACAGAACTGTACGATATCGGATTTTTCAAACAGCTTTTATGTGATATCGTTGATATTAGTCCTGAAAAAATCCAGAAATTCAAAAAGTAAGCCACGCTGCAAGGCTCACTCCACTCACCTATCCTAGCCTCCATGGGGTAACTTTGTAAGTAGTTGCCAAATTTAATTGCCGTTTATGAAAACGAAGAAAATCCGCTGGGGCATTCTCAGCACCGCCCAAATCGGACGCAAAATCTGGCAAGCCATTCACCGTTCGGGTAACGGAATCGTAGTAGCCGTAGCCAGCCGCGGTCAGGAACGCGCGCAAAAATACATCGACGAGTGCCAGGCGGAAATTTCTTTTGCAAAAACGCCGCGCGCAGTGGGCCGCTATGAGGAATTAATTACGGCGGACGACATTGACGCGTTGTACATCCCACTCCCGACGGGATTACGCAAGCCATGGGTCATCCGCGCGGCCGAGGCGGGCAAACATGTGCTTTGTGAAAAACCCTGCGCAGTGACCGTCGCCGACTTAAAGAAAATGATTGCCGCATGCCGGCGTAACCGCGTGCAATTTATGGACGGGGTGATGTTCATGCACACGAAACGCCTGCAAAAAATGCGAACGGTGCTGGATGATGGTAAAAGTATTGGCAAAGTGCGCCATATCAGCACCGCTTTTCAATTTAATTCCGACAAGGAATTTTACCGTGCCAACATCCGCACGGATGCCCGGCTCGAACCGGCCGGCTGCCTGGGCGACCAGGGTTGGTATTGTATCCGCATTGCCTTGTGGGCAATGAAGTGGCAACTGCCCGAGCGGGTGTCCGGAAGAATTCTGACCAGCGTCACCAAACCCCAAGGCAAAAAACCGGTGCCGACTGAATTTTCCGGCCAGCTGTTTTTCCCCGGTGGCGCAATTACCGACTTTTATTGCTCGTTTGGCACGGCGCTGGAGCAACGGGCGAACATCAGCGGGACCAAGGGCTACCTTTCCTTTGACGATTATGTGCTGCCATTTGCAGGCAACGAATTGGCCTTCGCCACCGGCAGCATGGACTACAAGTTTGTGGGTTGTGATGCCTATATGGTGCCCAACCTTCGGCAGTGGAAAATTCGTGAACATGGCAATAGCGCCGCGGATTCACAAGAGGTGAACATGATCCGCAATTTTACCCGCCAGGCCCAATCGGGCCAGCTGGATAAATTCTGGCCCGAAGTGGCCTTGAAAACGCAACAAGTGCTGAATGCCTGCCTCCAATCCGCTGACGCCGACGGGAAATTGATAAAACTTTCCCGTTAATCCTCCGTCAATTCCGCAAAGAGTTGGTCGGCCAGATTGATCGCCACTGACTGATTTTTATCCATGACGGTAAAGTGCCCCATCTTGCGCCCGGGGCGCGGTTCGCCCTTGTCGTAGAGATGCAGTTTCACGCGCGGGTCGCGCAGCAATTTTTCCCAGTGCGGTTCGCGACCGCCGCGCCAGACATCACCGAGCAAATTCACCATCACTGCCGGGCGCAGCAAATCCGGCGCGCCCAAGGGCAAGCCCGCCACGCAGCGAATTTGCTGCTCAAACTGGCTGGTGAGGCAGGCGTCGAGCGTGTAATGCCCGCTATTGTGGGGGCGCGGCGCGAGCTCGTTAACGAGGAGTGTTCCTTTCACGCAAAACATTTCCACTGCCAGCAGGCCAACCACACCGATTTTTTCCGCAATTTCCTTGGCCAACGCCGCCCCTGCCCGTTGGGTTTTCTCCGGCAGTCGCACAGGAATAATGCTGCGGTGGAGAATGTGCTGGCGGTGCTCGTTTTCCGCCATGGGAAAGGTGGCCATATCTCCGCGCAAACCACGCGCCACGATGACCGAACATTCCCGTTCAAACGGAATCCATTTTTCGACCACAGCCTCTGCCGCACCAAAACTGCGCCACACCGCTTCCCAATCCGGTTTGATGCCCGGAGGCAGCACGGGCAGCTTGAGCTGGCCCTTGCCATCATAGCCGCAAACCGCGGTTTTAAGCACACACGGGTAACCTAATTTGTTTGCGGCCCGCTCCAGTTGCACCGCGGAATTCACCACGGCAAATGCCGCACAGGGAAAACCATTGCGCCGCAGAAATTCCTTTTCTTTGCGGCGGTTCTGGCAAATCTCTAAGACGCGGGTATGGGGCCGGGAAGGAACGCGTTTTTCCACCAAACGCAGTGCGTCGGCCGGCACATTCTCAAATTCGAGCGTGACCGCCGCTATGCCATCGGCAAATTCCGCCAATGCCCCGGCATCTTCCCACGCGCTGTTAAAAGTCTTGTCCGCCACCGGCGCGGCGCAGCAACCAGGCGCCGGTTCGTAAACTTGAAAGCGGTAGCCCAGCCGACGCCCCGCCAGCAGGGCCATGCGGCCCAATTGCCCGCCGCCCAGCATGCCGATAGTCGAACCCGGAGGTAAAAAATGTTTTGTGGATTTCATGTCAAAATATTCATCACTTGGCCGCCGCTGGGATTGGCGGTGCTTCGAGCATTATCGGCGTCGACGGGCCGAGTTTTTGCGGCTGGGTGTTCAACACTTCCTCATCCGCCACCGCCTTCACCCGCGCGAACCATTCGCGAAAATGAGAGTCGTAAAAATCGACATCAGCGCTAGTCGCGGCGAAGCCCACGGCGTCCAACCCCCACGCGTGGGCAAGATAAAGCGCCCGGGGCAAATGAAACTCCTGCGAGACAATGATAATCGATTTCAGACGGAAAACACTATGGGCGCGGGCCATGGAATCAAGCGTGCGGAAGCCAAAATCATCACGCGTGATGGCCGAGGCCGGTACCCCCCGGTGCAACAGCCCCTGCTGCATCAAGGCCGTTTCACTGCCCATGGGGTCGAGCGCCGCGCCATTTCCCGAGACGAGCAGGTGGCTCACTTTGCCGGCTTTGTAGAGTTCGGCGGCGGCATCGAGCCGGTAATTGAAAAAGAGCGATCCCGGCCCCGCACCGAGCACCAGCGCCACCGGCGCGGCGGACACATCAGTTACGCGCGTGTAGATTTTGCCCGTAGCCGAACTGATCAGCCACCAATTCAAACCAAATACGGTCAGGAAACCCAATACCACCAGCGTAACCAGCACGAACAACCCGCGCCGAATAAGACGCTTGAACGGACGGGCCTTGCCAACGAGCTGGACGGACATGGGGTAGGGTTGGATATTTTGAGAGTGCCTCAACCCTGCGGCGATTTCGCCACCGCCGCGGTTTGCCGGTTCCGGAAAGCAATCAGGCGCGTGCGCAATTTTTCGTTGTGGAGGGCCAATATCGCCGCGGCGGCAAGCCCGGCATTCGCCGCGCCGGCGGGGCCAATCGCCAAGGTCGCCACCGGAATGCCCTTGGGCATCTGCGCGATGGAAAGCAATGAATCGAGACCCTTCAAGGCCTTGGACTCTACTGGCACCCCGAGCACCGGCAAATGCGTCAACGCCGCGGCCATGCCCGGCAAGTGGGCCGCGCCGCCCGCCCCCGCAATGATAATTTGCAGCCCGCGCCCTGCGGCACTTTGCGCGTATTCGTAAAGTCGCTTGGGCGTGCGGTGGGCGCTGACAATGCGCGTCTCATGCGCAATGCCCAGTTCGCCCAGCACGTCGGCGGCGTGGCGCATCGTCTCCCAGTCGGATTGGCTGCCCATGATGATGCCGACGACAGGTTTGGCGGAAGCCTTGCTCATAGGCCCGCAGTCTCGCGCAAACCTCCCCACCCCGCCAAGGGTATTTTTCGCCATTTTCCCAACGAGCGAAAAATGCATTCGTAGATTTTTTCGACAAAAATGCCGATTATTTTCAAATTCCTCTTGCGCGCATGTACTATCTGTGCTAGTAGTAGTAATACAGTTGCCATGCTTCCCTTTTCCATCGAACTCCGGCCGGGCCTGCCGCTAACCGAGCAAATCGTTTACGCAGTCAAGAAAGCCGTGGTCTCCGGCCAAATGCGCCCGGGAGACACTTTCCCCTCAGTGCGGCAACTGAGCCAGGATTTGCGCATCAATCCCAACACCGCGCACAAAGTTATCGCGGCGTTGGTGCAGGAGAAGGTGCTCATCACCACCCCCGCGGTCGGCAGCCTCGTGGCCGCGCCGGAGGACGGTAACCGCAAAGAGCGCGCCGCCTTGCTGGGCTTGGAACTCGAACGCGCCGTGGTCGAGGCCAAGCGTCTTGGCCTCACCTTGGACGAAGTGCGCGACGGACTCGAAATCCATTGGAAAAAACTTTCACCCCCAACCCAAAAATGAACGTCATCGAAACCCATCAATTATCTCGCCGCTTTGGCCGGCTCGAAGCGGTGCATGGCCTCGACCTCGTCGTGCCCAAGGGCGTCGTCTTCGCGCTGCTCGGCCCCAATGGCGCGGGCAAGAGCACCACCATCAAAATGCTGATGAACCTGCTGCCTTCAACCTCAGGAACCGCCCAAGTGCTCGGGGTGGACTCGCGCAAACTCAGCCCCCGCGAGCTGGCCCGCATCGGCTATGTGGCCGAAAGCATGGACCTGCCCGAGTGGATGACCGTGCGGCAGTTTCTTGATTATTGCCGCCCGTTTTACCCAACTTGGGACACCGCCCTGGAGAAAAAACTTTTGGCGGATTTCGAATTGCCCGAGCCGCGCAAACTCAAACACCTCTCCCGCGGCATGCGGATGAAGACGGCCCTCATCGCCGCCCTCGCCTACCACCCGGAATTGCTCATCCTCGACGAACCCTTCAGCGGACTCGACCCCGTGGTGCGCGACGATTTCACCCGCGGCCTCATCGAAGTCTCCGCCCAGGGCGAATGGACGATTTTCGTCTCCTCGCACGACATTGAAGACATCGAACGCCTGGCCGATTGGATCGGCGTGATTGAAAACGGCCGGCTACGCTTCGCCGAGGAATTGGAATCCCTGCAACGCCGCTTCCGCCGCATCGAAGTCACCCGCGCTAGCACTACCCCTGCACCGCAAACCCGCCCGGCCACCTGGCTGAATTACGAGGAATCCGGCCTCATGGCCCGCTTCATTGATTCCGATTACGCCGTGGGCGACACCGAAAAACGCTGCGCGGATATTTTCCCCGGCGGCACCGTCACCGCCACCCCCGTGCCCCTGCGCGAAATCTATGTCACCCTCGCCCACGCCAGCCGCGGAAAAGCCGCGTGAAGCAGCTTCAGATTTTAAAATCCAAATAATCCCTTACCCCATGCGTACCCTCTGGATCATTGTCAAAAAGGATTTTTTGCGTCTGCGAATGTTGCTCGTGCTATGGTGGTGCGTGCTGATTCTCCGGGCGTTAATGCCGGCGCTAGATTTAATGTATACGGATCATTATTTTCCCCAATCTTACCCATTGCATGCAAATGACGTGTCAAACATTGGATGGGTTGGGTTATATTCTTTTGGATTGAGATCAGTATATTTTTTGCTTCAAGGATATGTTTTGATGTCGCTGGACATTATTTTGCTTATATTCATCGTGATTTCGATTGTGCAGGCGGATTCACCCATAAAGCCATTCGCGCACTGGCGAACCCTACCAATTTCAAGCCGGAAGATGCTGGGTGCTAAAACCGCCTCCTTCGCCGTATTCTGCGGTTTGGTGCCCGCGCTCATCAATGTCGGCGCAAAAATCTCCTATGGTTTTCCTCCGGATAAATGGCTAACCGGGCTGGCGTGGTTTGAGTGGAAAATCGCCGCCATCGTCCTGCCGGCCGCAGCGATGGCAGCTCTTTTCCGGCGACCTTTACTGACCTTTCTCGTCGCGGTCACTTTCTATTCCCTGGGCAATCTACTCTACGACCTGCCGGAGATTTGGTATGTCAAAATGAATGATTTTGGTGATTATTATCAAGTATCGCAATTTGTTTCGCGCTTTATCGTGTGGCCAATCGTTTTACTTGCAACCAGCGCCAGCGTGATGGTCTGCATGTATCGTTTTCGCCGCCGCGTGCTGGGCCTGGCAGTGCTGGCCGGAGGCATTGGCATCGCCCAATGCTTGCAAATCACCTGGTCCGTGGACTTTTTCTTAGGGTTAGTCGTTCCGCCCATACCCTTGCCTGCGCCCAAATCTGCGCCAGCTTTCACGCTTCAATACCTGCCGGCAGACAATCAGATAATTGCTGACAAATTTCCACACGGCGAAATTGACATTCCGTTTAATTTGACTGCCACCGATTTCCGGACCAACCAACCCGGCGAGGCATGGTTTCCAATCGCCGCTAACTTAAGTCTCGAATGGCCCGATGGCAAAGGAGAAAGCCTTAACACTTTCGGAGACTTTAATTATTACGACGGATTCAATCAAATGGGATTCAATCTAAGGGATCGTGAAGCGTACCCGGTCAATTACGCCAATGTCCTGAACCGCCTTGGCTTGGGGAAAATGCAAGCCGACTGGCGCGCAGATAATATGAATAATGTTTATACTCTAAGCGAAGTTCATCCTGAAGTAATCCATACTGAGCTGAAGGCTTGGTGGCGCGATCCAGGCTCTTCTTATACTGTTCCTCAAGATCAAGTAACTAAAAACGGCCCAGGTAAATTGACGGGCAACATTGTCTTTGAGGTCGGTCAATTTAAGCGCATCGCGGACATTCCCGCCGTCGCTGGCGCGCATTTTGCTCGAGCACAGGATTATTACGGCATTGAGAAGGTAGATCTCGTACAAAACGGTGTTCAACAAACACCTTGGCTGCGCGATAAAAATTTATCCCAAAAAAATCAAACGCCAGTCGTCGCCAACGTTTGGCTCCTGGCTCAAAGCGTGGATGTTGCCGCCGCGCCGCCGACTTTGGTCCAACTGGCCAAATCCAAATCATGGAACGACGTTGACACTTGGACCGACGCAAACGAAATCGGTAGCTTCGCTTGGAATAGAATTAACGCCAAAGACGAAAGTGCGCGCTTTTTTGTTCTCTGGAATCCCAAAAAACAAGAAGTTAGAATAGCGCGGACGCTGGGCTTGTATAATGAAGACCGTTATGGGCAAAACGAAGGGGCTGGCTTGAGCTATTCTACCTTAGTTACTCTGCTCTTCTTTCAGATTTTCCCTCCCGACGATGCTACCAAGGTAAGCCCTGCGGACGTCCAGGCCTGGCTGGCCGACGCGAGGCTGGTCGAGTTGCGTTACACGCCGGAGCATCTCTACACCCTGCCGGTCAGCCTGGATAATGTTGTCGTCCGCGACGTGACCGCAACGCCCACTTCTAACGCACCCGCCCCATGAACTTAGTCTGGCACATCCTTAAGAAGGACCTGCAGCGGCTTGGGCCGTTCCTGGTTATGCTAGCCGCCGTGCTGCTATTCAAAGCGGAGTTTCTCCGCATTGTCTGGGAGCTGAAGGCCGAGGGCATTCTTAACGGGGGAGTTTTATTTCAAAACCTCCCAACTCCGCTGAACGGCTTGGACGCCATTGGCATGATCACCAGCATAGAACTTGGCAGTCGGCTTAAAAATCTGTTACTGGGCTTCTCGTGCTCCTGGGATTTCATATTTCTCATGCTACTGGTTTTCGCCGTATTGCTTGACGACTCACCGCTCGGGGAAAAATCGTTTTGGCGCACCCGGCCCATTGCAGGGTGGCAGATGTTTGCGGCGAAGGCCATTTTTGTCCTGCTGGCCAGCCTCCCGCTACAGGTGGCGGCACAGGCGTGGGTCAATCTTTCCCCGGGTTCGCCCGCGCATCACTGGTATTCCGCCGTTGGCTCATTGGTGATGACCCAAATCCTCTGGATTAGTTTCCCAGCAGTGGCGGTCATGCTCTGGCGCAACCCCATATTGGGTCTGATTACCTTCAGCGGCATCATACTCGCCTATTATGGCTGGATAAACCTCCTGATGGCGTTGTTTCTGCCGGACGGGCAGAGCTACAATCCGTTTTTACCCAAGCATATTTCGGGAGCCATCGTCATTTGGATTGGCACGGCCATCCTGACTGCCTGGTGGATGTATGGCCATCGCCGTCGCAGCATGGGTTTTCTCATTATGGCCGCTGGACTGACCGTTATTTTCACTCTGCTTTCGCTATAAATTTCTGAAAGTGTTCGGGTTCAATGTGTCGAGTAGGCTTGCGCAAGCGACAGAAACGGCCTACCCTGTGACGTTTCATTCCATGGATTTCGACCTCAAGGACCTCGTCCACACCCGCCTCGGCGAAAACTACGACCTGCACGAGCTGTATCTCAACCGCACCCTCGTCAAGGTGCAGCGCACCATCGGGTTCGACAAGGTGTATGCCCGCGCCGAGGGCGCCTACCTCTACGACATGGACGGCAAGGATTACCTCGATTTCCTCAGCGGCTATGGCGTGTATAACATCGGGCGCAACCACCCGGTCGTCAAACAGGCCATCAAGGACGTCCTCGACCTCGACCTGCCCAACATGGTGCAGATGGATTGCGCGCTGCTTTCCGGCCTGCTCGGCGAGGCGCTGGCCAAACACACCGGCCCGGGGCGCGATGCGTTCTTTTTCTGCAATAGCGGCACCGAGGCCGTCGAAGGCGCGATCAAGTTCGCCCGCGCGCACACCGGCCGCCCACGCATTCTCGCCCTCGAAAACGCCTACCACGGCCTGAGCTACGGCTCGCTGTCCATCACCGGCAACAAGCATTTTCAGGAAGGCTTCGGCCCGTTCCTCCCCGGCACCGAGCGCGTGCGCTACAACGACCTCAACGACTTGGAGGCAAAATTGCGCGTGGGCGATGTCGCCGCGTTCATCGCCGAGCCGGTGCAGGGCAAGGGCGTGTTCATCCCCAGTGACGATTACTTTCCGCAGGCGCAGGCGCTCTGCCGCAAATACGGCGCGCTCTTTATCTGCGATGAAGTGCAAACCGGCCTCGGCCGCACGGGCAAAATGTTCGCGTTCCAACACTGGAATCTCGACCCGGACATCCTGACGCTCGCGAAAACGCTGAGCGGCGGCTACGTGCCCGCGGCGGCGATTTGCACCCGGCGCGAAATTTACCAAAGCGTGTTCTCGCGCATGGACCGCTGCGTCGTCCACTCCAGCACTTTTGGGCGCAACAACCTCGCCATGGCTTGCGGGCTGGCGACACTCCACGTTCTGGAAAAAGAAAATCTGGTCGAAAATTGCGCGCAACGGGGCGAGCAACTCCTCACCGCCGCGCGCGCGCTCATGGCCAAGCACGAATGGATCAAGGAAGTGCGCGGCAAAGGGCTGATGTTCGCCATTGAATTTCACGAGCCGAAATCGCTCATGTCAAAAATGGCGTGGAAGGCCCTGCACACCGTGGACCACGGCCTGTATGCGCAGATGATCGTCACCTCGCTCATGCAAAAACACCGCGTGCTGACCCATGTCGCCGCGCACGGGCTGGATGTCGTCAAGGCGCTGCCCCCGCTCGTCATCGGAGAAAAGGAAATCACGCGCTTTGTGAATGGCCTCGACGAAGTCATCGGCGAATCCGGCTCAGTCACCGGGCCGCTGTGGCAATTCGGCGCCAGCCTCGTCAAAGCCTCCCTCGCGCAGAAGTCCGGCAAGCCGGAAAAAGTGGCCGCCGGAGCGTGATGCGGGTAAAAGATTTATATCCACGAATGGACACGAATAATTTATAAAATCCCCTTCGTGAAAATTCGTGGATAAAACTTCTTCATCTGCTGCTGCTTCGTTTTGTTTTTTTAATTCTTAATTTCCTCATGCCCTCCCCTTTCCGCGTCGGTCTCGGCTACGACATACACCGCCTCGTCCCGGGGCGCAAGCTGGTGCTCGGCGGCGTGGAAATCCCCTCCGACCTCGGCCTCGACGGCCATTCCGACGCGGACGCCCTCACCCACGCGCTGGCCGACGCCGTCCTCGGCGCGCTGGCCCTGCCCGACATTGGCCACTTTTTCCCCAATACCGATCCGCAGTGCCGTGGGATGGATTCGCAGGATATTTTGCGCCGCACCGTGGAAGAGGCGAAAAAACGCGGCTACCGCGTCGGTAACGTGGATATCGCGGTGCTGGCGGAAAAGCCGAAACTCTCGCCGCACATTTCCGCCATGAAAGCGCGCTTGGCGCAAACCTTGGGAGTCTCCGTCGAAGACGTCGGCGTGAAAGCGACGACCAATGAAGGCTGTGATACTATTGGCGCGGGCCAGGCCATTGCTGCACATGCCGTGGTGCTGTTGGTGAAAGCGGAATAATTTTCGCTCGATAGTTGTTGCTCAGGATCAGACAAATCCATGCTGGGGTTTAATGCGGTGGGTAAACACCCCCCTTGTCGCGCAGCTGCATTGCAGGCATATTACTCTGACAATTGATTTGTCACATAACAATAGAAAGAGATATTATGATCATCCTTATATGTGCCGCAGTCGTGGTGGTGGCCGCAGTGGTCATCATCATCTAGGTCAACCCGCTTGCCGGCCGGGTGCAATCCAGTGCACGCTCGCCCAATTGCCGGTTGGCATGGGCGTGCTGCCAGCAAAGTTTTTGTCACTCCGCGGTAATTCGCCCCCTATTTTGCTCCTATTAGGATTATTTAAACCGCGCACATCCCAATATGCGCAGCTCCACTTGAAAAAATTTATGATTTTGCTCATCCTCTTCGCCGCCTTGTTCATCGTCGCGGTTGCCATTGTCGTCCGGAACGAAAACAAACAACCCTAGCCCTATTTTTAACGAGGGTTTATTTACGATCCCTGCATATTGCGGCGCAATTAGGGTAATTTCGACTGCACCAGTTTGCTGACTACACTGAAGTCGAGCAGAGGCGCTTCGGCATGTTGCTTGAGCGCGCCAATGACCTTGCCCATGTCCTTCTTCGATTGCGCGCCCGTCGCGGCAATCGCCTCGGTGACCATCGTCTCAAGCTTTGCGGGGTCAAAGGCCTTCGGCAGGTATTTTTCCAACAGCGCGATTTCCACGGTATTGGCGGAAACCAAATCGGCGCGGCCGCCCTTTTCAAATTCCACGCGCGCGTCGGCCAGATTCTTGACCGCTTTACGTAGCGTGGTGACCACAAGGCCGTCGTCAATCGGCTTGTTGGCATCCATCGCGGCGCGCTGGATGGCGGCGTCGGCGGTACGGAGGCTGAGCGTGGCCTGACTGTCACGCGCCTTCATGGCGGTGACGATATCGGCGCGGAGTGTTTCGTAGAGGTTGGGCATTGGTGTTAATAGGCAAACGAACAATAAATCTGGGAGCAAAATAAATAGTCAGGAATTTGATAATTTACAATTTGTTGATTTTAAGCCACTTAAGAATAAATTAGCGTTTTCACCCCACCCCCATCCTTGGCCGGGGGTGACCGGCGAATATCAACGCAGGCGATTATAATCGGAAGCAAAGAAGTCGGTGGAACTTTTTTATCAAACGGGTGTTTAATTAACTATCAGGGTGCAAGCCCTGACCAAGGAATACGGCATATTAGTATAGCAACCAAGCAGCTAGGCAGTGACCCTTGAGCAAGGCCTGCCGTTTACAAGGCCGGCCGCTGGGGATAACCCGGGGCCGGCCTCTTGTTTGGCAGAATTGCCGTGGGGAGACAAGCTTGCTCTCTAGGTCAAGGCCGTTCCCGCCGCCACCCAAGGCTCATACTTGGCGCGGAATTCCGCGCTCCATCCCGTCGGCTGGTTGGTTTGCAGGCCCAGCTTGCAGACTGTGCGCTCCCCCTGTGCATGGAGAGTCGCGCCGTCCTCACTACGGAATTCAAAACCCACCGTCAGCGCAGCCTCGCGCAACTTTACCCCCCGCAGCGTGATCATAAACGGTGTCACCCCACGCAAGGGGACAAGGTAATCAATCTCGACCCGGCTGACGACGACATAGACATCCGGGTATTTCTCCGGAGAAAATTCCTTCGCGCCCATCATCTCGTCAAACAACGCCATCTGCGCGCGCTCGACAAACTGGAGATAGCGCGAATGGTGCAGCACCCACAGCGCGTCGATTTCATAGAAATGCGCGCGTGTGCGGTAAACAAACAACCCGGCGGGCGGCTGCTGATAGTCAATGGTCGCCATACAAGGAAACCAATCTGACAGAAACCATCGTCAGGCACAATTCGCAATAATCAACTGCCCGGCCTTCACATATAATCACAAAAAAAACACCCCCGGAAAATTCCGGGGGTGTTGATTGCAACCTGGGTTGCCGAACGGAGCCGCTTACTGGCCACTATCGGCCGGCATGGCTTCAGGGGCGCGGTCTGCGCCGCCTTGGTCACCACCCCGGTCGGGGGCATGATCACGTGGGCTATTGTGCCGATCACCACCGTGGTCGCGCGGGCCACGGTCAGGGCGGTCGCCGCCGCGTCCGCCGAAGCGGTCACCACCACGATCACCGCCACGGTCCGCGCCGCGTCCACCGAAGCGGTCGCCACCCCGTCCACCGTCACGACCGCCAAAACGGT
>DATHOB010000017.1:0-7999 GCA_035485355.1 Opitutales bacterium
AGGTTCAGGTCGCGTTTGCGCGCGCGGCAATGGTCAATGAATGCATTGTGCGCGACGCGCTGGAGCCAGGCCAGCAGGGCGCGTTCATCGTCAAACACGACAATTTTGTGGGCGAGCTTGAGCGCAACGTTTTGAAAAACCTCGCGCGCCACCGCCTCATCCCCCCGCGCCAGCACGAGCACATGCTTGTAAATGCGGAGGCTATACAAATCGTAAAATTTGGCAAACGCGACGGCGTCACCCGCGCGCACCGCGCTGGTCAGCGCGTGCAATTCCGCATCCATCGGTCGGGCGGGGGAGCGCAAGCGGGGCGGGGCAGCGTCTTCGGGCAAAGTCATGGCCAGAAAACCCGGAAGGTGCGCGGTGTTCTGGGCTTTGGGCATGGCGGGGTGGTTTTATTTCGCCGGCGGCGGTTCGAGGCCCGCCGCGTGCAGTTGGTGCTCGAGGTTCAGCCGCTGGTTTTCCAAATGGGCGGCTATCACCGACTCCACCAAATCTAAATAACTTTGCGTGCCGATGACCACCAAAATCCGGGAGTCCGACTGCACGGACACATTGCCAGTGAGGTCGGCCACCGTCCCCGCTGTGACCTTCGTCGCTTGGGCGGCGGTGGCGTCAATGTCCTTGAGGAGCGAACCGATTTTTGCCTCATCCAATTTTTTCCCGTCACTGTCGGCAAAGGCCTCCAACGGCAGTGCTTTCACTTTTATCGCCTTAGTTGGTGAAGCGGCGGCTTTGGCGTCCGGCACTAGAAACGCAATGCTCGGATGGTAAATATCGCCATTAAAATCCCAGTGTCCGATCCCTGGCATGTGATTGGCGATGGAGTTATAGAGCTGCACGATGGCCAAGACTGGGCAATCACTGGCTGCGTTAAAGTCCTCCGGGTCGTTGCTTTCGCGAAATGCTGGAACGCGGGCATTTTGAAGCTCGGGCGGAATCTGCACGTTGTCCCAATCCACGCCATAGTGATCACGGATGGCATCCAAAAACTGAATCGGCGTGCCACCCTCAAATTGGAAAGGGATGTAGGTGATCGTAATGTCGTTTAATGAGTTCTTGCCTGGGGCCATAACGGCGTCTTTGACATTGCCAGCCTGCAATTTCCCAACATTCACCTTTACCTCTTTTGGAGGGGAGGCATCACCGTCTCTTTGCGTGTACACCCTCAGTACAGCGTTGTAGGTAAGCAGTTTTCCCAATCCCACCAACTTTACCGCGTCAAGCGACGTGATTCCATAGCTGTCCGTGACCGCGAAATGCCTCACTTCGGATTTGAATATGCCATCGGCGCCTTTCACAGCACTTATGTAAGAAACAGTAACCGTAATTCTATCATTTTGGATGGATAGGATGCTGGCGGTGTCAGCGGCCGGTGCAGGCGCATCGGCGGCGATGGCTGGCGGGCCAGCGAGCAAAAAAGAACTGGTAAGCAGAATGGCAACGCGGAGTGGTTTCATGATGGGAGGGTTTGCCTTTATAGACGCTGGCTCTAGTCCGATTCCCTCGAAATAAATTTACCCCCGTTTCGTCCGCTTAATAATTTTTCGGCCCCAGGATATTCTCCATCGGCACGCCGATAGTCTCATAATCGTTGTTGCGCCACACTTGGAAATAAATCGCGGAAATCCAGGGCCATTCAAAATTGGCCATGCCCATGTCGGGGTGTTTGAGCCAATTCAATTTAGTCTGCCGGTTGATGGCGGTGATGGTGTCGCCGTCACGCAGGCCCGCGCGCGCGGCTGGGCCGCCGGGTTCGACATGGGCGATCAGGAATTCGTTGATATCGTCCATCGGGGTGAACACCGCACCGAGGCGGTTGTGCAAATACGGCGTCGGCGGCTCCATCCGTGGGCGGAGGTAAACGCAGTTGTGGATGCCGTCGAAAACGAAGTCGAGCCGCCGGAGCGCGGCCATCCCAAACGTCGCCACCTGGCGCGTGCCGCCCAGCTTCGTCGTGGCCGGGTCGGACTGGCTGATGGGCGTCTCCGTCATGGTGAATGTTCCGAGGGAAATCTCATGCGCCCACATTTCTTCGACGATGACGGTTCCGGGCGAGATCGGCACCACCAATGGACTCTCGGTGAGCTTGCGCGCCGACGGAGTGTAGAAAATTCGCAAAGTGGCCGGGTCTTTCGGATGGGCGTCACGCCATAGCGCCCACGCCACCGGAGGCAGGCCGACGCCGCCGGGGTTGCCGGTGTCCACAAAAATCAAACCGGGCGGGCCGCCATCGGCTTGGGGCACTTCGAGGGTCATGATTTGCAGGCTGGGGCGCACCTGCAGCTTCGTCCAGCTCGCGACGTCATCGGGCAATTTGTCGAGCGCAACTATTTGGCGCGTGTCGGCGTCAAAACGCAATAGCTTCCCCTGCATTTGCGCCCAGCCCAGCACACCGTCGGTGCCCAAGTTCACATACGACGGCTCGGTGTCCACAAACAGTGGCAGGTGGATGGTCGTGCCCCAATAATCGAGAGTGACGGAGTCGGTGAAGTTGACGCCGTTGCGGACGGTGGTCGCGAGGCCAAGCTCTTTGGCCTTGTCGTGCAGGAGCATCACAGTGGAGGAGCCGGTGTCCGCAAACAAGCGCACGGGCGTGCCGTTTATTTTCGCATCAAGCCACATGCGTTGTTCCGGCGCTTCCGCGCAACCCGCCAGCACTGCGGCCAGGGCGAGCATTGCGATTGCCCAACGGAGCTTAACCAGGCTGGTCATTGCGGCGAGGTCGCGCCCGTTGGCGCGGCAGGCGGGGCCATCGGAGGCGCGGAGGATGATGCGCTGGCCGGTTTGGTTTTTGGCAACGGCTTCGGGTGATCCAATTCATCCATAATCCCGGCCACGCCCTCGCCGTGGTAGCCTTCGATCCACGCCAGCTCGTGCTCGTCGGGGTCGATCAAAATCAGCGTCGGCGAATTTTCCACCTGGTATTTCACCTGCAAATCCGAATTTTGCGCCGTCACCGCATCCGGTAATCTTTTCTTGAGCGGGAAATCCACGGTGACGAGCACGAGTCGGTCGCGCGCGTAATCCGCAAACTTCGGCTGGGAGAAAACTTCGTCATCCAGTCGGAAACAATTCACGCACCAATCCGATCCGGTAAAATTGAGCAGCACCTTTTTATTCTCCGCCTTCGCTTGTTTGAGCGCCGCAGCGTAATCATCCGTCCAGACCAGCGGGGCTTTCGCGCACCCGGACAAAAAGGCCGCGGCCAGAGCGAAAAACAAAAAGATCGCATTCCGACAAAGTGACCAGCGGGATGTTGGGGTGCTAAGTCGCATGGGGGTAAATCGGGACGAATCTAGCAATTCATCGCCAGCTTCGCCAGACCAAAGCAGAAGAGGCCGAGCCGATTGCGTCGGCCCGGCCTCCTTGCCAGTGGACACACCCTAATATGTGTCCTTACCCCTAAAGATGTTGGTTCGTCTCATTTAAGTCGGTTGCGGAATCGGCATCGGCCTTTCGCAACCAAGTTAAATTTGCAAAGGTAAACCATGCACTCCAACATTGGTTGCCATTTTATTTTGTAAAAAATTCTCCTATTCGCAGTATTTTGCAACCGTGGAGAAAAACTCCATTCCGACACTAATTTCCCCTCTTCAGCCGTCCCGCAATTTACTTGGCCGCAATGGTGCAGCGCGGGCAGACCCCGTAAAATTGCAATTCATGGTAAATTTCCTGGAAGCCTGTGCGGCGACCGACTTCGCGCTCCAGTTTTTCCACCGGGCAGGCCATTTGAAGCGTGGCGACGTCCCCGCATTCGCGGCAGACGACGTAGTCGTGGTGGTGGGCGCGGTGCAGGGTGAAGTGGGCGGCGCGCTCGTGCAGGCCGATGCGGCGGACGAGGCCGATGGCTTCCAACCGTTGGAGCAGGCGGTAAAGCGTCGCGCGGTCACACGCCCCGCGGATGCCCCGGGCTTGCTGAAGATCGCGGATGTTGACCGGCTCGTCGCGCTGGCGCAGCACCGCGAGTACCCGCTCCAGCAAATGGGTGCGGCGCAGCCCAGCCGCGCGGCAGGCGGCGAGGAGGCCGGCGGGTGTTTCCGGTGCGGCGGCGGGATGGGCGTGCGTATGGGCCATCAAAGCCGGATTATGCATTGGGAAGGTGGAATTATGCAGTAAAATAAAATTCCCCAATGGCAACATGCGGAATTGTGGAATCTGCGACCTACCCAGTAAAAATGGGATGCTTACAAAAACCCAGTCCAGCCAAATGGTTACTGGCCGGTGACGTGGACTGTCGAGGCGCGCGACGGAATACCAGCGCGAGTCCCGATCCCCGCGGTGTGAGCCGGTGTGGCCGCGGTGCTTCCGCCTCCTTTGGCCCAAGTGTCATCCCATTTGCCCTGTTTTAAAATTTCCGGCATGGAGCACCATTCCTGGATGAGAAAATCATGGCTGTCGTAAACGCGCACCCAGATGGCCATCAGGCGGTCGGCCATGGCATAGGCGCCCGCGGCCGCGGGAAAGTAGCCGTTCCGCGACTGGATCGACTGCATGGTGAGCGGATCTGTCGCGACGGTTTTGGTCGTGTGGTCGCCGATGTCGTCGAGGAGATAAGTCTGGGAGTGGAGGTCGACGACGATGTTATAACCGGCGGTTATGTCCGGCACTAGCGGCACGCGGAACACGATGGTGCGCACGCGCAAGCCGGAAAGCTTCATCGACGTTTCGTTTTTCAGCGTGATTTTGTAAAATTCCGTCCAAGTCTGCACGGCACCGCCGGTGATGGGGTGGGAATTCTCATTGGCCCGGATGGGTATGGCGGTCATGCTGAAGATAGGATCATTGCGCGCCAGACGTTGCTGAATCAGCGTCTCGACGATGAATAATTGGTCCTCCGGGACGAAGGAGGCGAGCGGTGCGCTCCAGTCCTTACCATCGCTGCGTTGCAGGTTGACGGTGTCGCCCACGAGGCTGACGACCTCCGCTGGGGCGCTGTTGCCCTGCACGTCGGTGAAGGTGTGCGGGCCGCGCGGGGCGCCGGGAGCGGCATAGACACTTGCGCCAAGCGCCGTGAGGAAAACACACGCGCGGATTGTCCAACAAAAGAGGCGGGCCGAGGGCTTCGCCATAAAATTCACCTGCGGCTGAGGCAGATTTGAGGGTGTATCCTCGCAGGGGGGCGCGGAGTGGGGATGCTTGATATTGCGCGTGTGGTTGTGCTGCGGCAAGTCAAATTTCGGCCTTCCCCTTCTCGTCCCCAGCTTCTAGCTTCTAGTTTCCCATGTGGCTTATTCTCCTTGCCGCCGTAATCGGCTACTTGCTTGGTTCCATTTCCTTTGCGGTGATGGTCGCCAAGCGCCGTGGCGTGGATATTTTTACCGCTGGCAGCGGCAACCCTGGCGCGACGAACGTTCTGCGTGTCCTCGGTAAGGGGCCCGGCTATCTGGTGTTCTTTCTGGATTTTCTTAAAGGCTTTGTCGCCGCCCATTGGCCCATGGCGGCGATGAATTTTGGTTTCATGACGCCGGATGAAAATTTGCGGATGTGGATGGGCATCGCCGGGTTGGCGGGCGCGGTGGCGGGGCACAGTTTTTCCATCTTTCTCAAATTCCGCGGCGGCAAAGGCGTCGCCACCACGATTGGCGGATTGATGGCGCTGATGCCGCTGGTGACGCTCGGCGGATTGCTCGTGTGGGCCGTGGTGTTTTTATCCACCCGCTACGTTTCGCTGGCGTCCATCGCCTTTGGCCTCGTATTGATGCCGTTGGCGGCGCTGTTGAAAATGCCGCATGAATTGGTGGGCTTGGGCCTGGTCCTCGCGCTGGTCATCCTCTGGCGGCACCGCGTTAATCTGCAACGCCTGATGAACGGCACGGAAAACAAATTTGAGAAGAAGAAAGCGAATGAGGGAGTTAAGGCGATGGAAGCGACTGATGCGACTAAGGAAACAGAAAACCAAAAGTAAGCCAGTGGTTGGCCGAAAATCATCCATAGCACGCAGGGAACGCCTTTCTTGATCCTTAGTCACCTCAGTCGCGTCTGTCGCTTCCCACCCAGCCTTGTCTTTCCCTCATAAATCGGATTTATACAGAGCCATGCGCCCCGCCATTACCCACCAACGCACCATCCGCATCGGCCTGCTGGGCTTTGGCACCGTCGGCCAGGGCGTCTGGAAGCACCTGCATAGCAACCGTGCGGCGCTTTCCCGGCGCTTGGGCGTGGAGCTTGACATCGTCCGCGTCGGCGTCCGCGATTTGAAGAAAAAGCGCGAAGTCAAAGTGCCGCGCGCGCGGCTGACGACCGACCTCGCATCCATCGTGGACGACCCGAAGATCGACATCGTCTGCGAACTCATCGGCGGAGTGACCACCGCGCGGGAATTGACCACCCGCGCACTGCAATCCGGCAAGGTCGTGGTGACGGGCAACAAGGCATTGCTTTGCGAACACGGCGCGGAATTATTCCGCCTGGTGCAACGCGGGCGCGGGCATTATTTTTTTGAGGCGAGCGTCGCCGGCGGCATTCCGATCATCAAAGTGCTGCGCGAAGGGCTGATTGCGAACCGGTTCCGGCTCATCTACGGCATTCTCAACGGCACGTGCAATTACATCCTCACCCGCATGGCGAGCGAGGACAAGCCGTTTGCCGAGGTTCTCGCCGATGCGAAGCGCCTCGGTTACGCCGAAGCGGACGAGGCGCTGGATGTCGACGGCTGGGACGCCGCGCACAAGGCGGTGATTCTCGCCTATCTCGCGCATGGCCGCTGGATCAAGCCACGGCAAATGCTCGTGCAGGGCATCCGCGAAATCACGCCGCATGATTTGTCTTACGCGCGTGAACTCGGCTACACCATCAAACTGCTCGCCATCATCAGCCGCGATTTTTCGACCAACCGCGTCTTCGCCCGCGTCCACCCGTGCCTGTTGCCGGAGCGCAATTTGTTGGCGTCGGTGAATGGCGTGTTCAACGGGATTTGCCTGAATGCGGATGTCGCCGGTTCGACCCTGCTGGTGGGCCGCGGCGCCGGGCAGGACGCTACCGCCAGCGCAGTCTTGAGCGATATTGCCGATGCCGTCGTCGCGTTGCGCGGCGCGCCCGCCCCGGTGATTTGCGAGGAAGACGCCGACACCTACGCGCGCCTCGGCTCCGGTATTGGCATTGCGTCACTGGCGGAAATCACCGGGCGTTATTACCTGCGCCTCACTGTGCACGACCGCCCCGGCGTGCTGGCCGAAGTCGCGCGCGCGCTCGCCGACCACCAGATTTCCATCGCGACCATGATTCAGCGCGAAGACCGCGCGCGCAAAACCGCGGAGATTATTTTCACCACGCACGCGTCGAACGAGCAATGCGTCCACCAAGCCTGCCGCCATCTGAAAAAATTGCGGGCCGTCCTCGGCGCACCTTTCCTGCTGCGGATTTTGGACGACGAGGGATTGTGAAATCGCGCTGGCGAGAATTTACTCCCGCACCTGCCCGTTGCCAACAATCACATATTTATAGGTGCACAGTTCCTTAAGGCCCATGGGGCCGCGGGCATGCAGGCGGTCGGTCGAGATGCCGATTTCCGCGCCGAGCCCAAACTCAAAACCATCGGTGAAGCGCGTCGAGGCATTCCAATATACCGTCGCGGAATCCACGCCGGCGAGAAACTGCCGCGCGGCTTTTTCATCGCGCGTGACAATGGCGTCCGAGTGGCCGGAGCCGAAGCGGTTGATGTCGGCAATCGCAGTCTCGAGATCCGATTCGATTTTCACCGCAAGAATCAGGTCGAGATACTCGGTGGAGAAATCTTCGCCGCTGGCGGCCACGAGCTTCAGGCCTGGTTCCTTTTGCAAAAGGGCCAGCGCGCGCGGGTCGCAGCGGAGCTCGACATTTTTTTGCGCGAGTGCCTGCGCGAGTCTGGGCAGCAGCGCGGGCGCGGCGTCCTGATGGATGAAAAGATTCTCCGCTGCGTTGCACACGCCGGGGCGCTGCGCTTTGGCGTTGACGATTATTTTCTCTGCCAGCGCGGGGTCGGCGTCGCGATCCACATAAACCGTGCATACGCCCTTGA
>DATHOB010000018.1:0-2408 GCA_035485355.1 Opitutales bacterium
AAGGATTTTTCGATATTCCGGTGGATCATCTCTACGCCGCGCCGGTGATGTACGAGTATTTGAAGAAAAAGAACCTCACCAATCTGGTCGTAGTCAGCCCGGATGCGGGCGGCATTAAAATGGCGCACGCTTACTCACAGACTTTGGAGGCGGAACTGGCGATTGTGGCCAAACGGCGCAAGAGCGCCACGGAGGTGGAAAGCATGGCGGTGATTGGCGAAATCGAGGGGAAAAACGTGCTGCTGGTGGACGATTTGACGGAAACGGCTGGTACTCTGACGTCTGCAGCGACGGTCCTGAAGAGCAAGGGGGCAAAACACATCATGGCCTGCGTTTCCCATGCGATTTTGAACGACACAGCCATCCAAAGATTGCGTAATTCTGTTATTGACGAATTGATAACAACTGATACAGTCCAACGCCCTGCTATTGACGGTGTAAGAATCACTACGCTGTCGGTTGCGGGGCTTTTGGGCGAAGCCATCAAACGGATTCACAGCAATTCGTCGGTCAACTCGCTTTTTGAGTTCAAAGGCGGACGCACGAGTTGAGCGTTGCCGGACAATTTTAAAATTTAAATAAAATGAAATCAGTAGCATTGAAAGCGTATCCGCGTTCGCAAGTGCAGCGCGCCGAAGTCACCAAACTCCGCCGCGCCGGCCGCGTGCCCGCGACCATTTATGGCCGCCAGGCCAAGCCGCAGAACCTGGAAGTGGGTTTCGATGAAATCACCGACCTGCTGCACCACTCGGCGTCGGAAAATTTGCTGGTGGATTTGGCCGTGGAAAATGATGCCCGCTCCAAGCGCCTCGCGCTGGTGCAAGACGTCCAGCACCATCCGCTGAGCGGCAAGGTGCTGCATGTGGATTTGCATGAAGTCGCCGAGAATGAAAAAGTCACGGTGCAGGTGCCGGTGGAAACCACCGGCGAAGCGGCTGGCGTCAAGACCGGCGGCGGCACGCTGGAACACGTGATGCACAAGCTCAAGGTGCGCTGCCTCCCGAAAGATTTGCCCGAGCAGATTATGATTGATGTGACTGCGCTGGAAATCGGCAAGGCGGTTCACATCGGTGAAGTCGTGGCACCCGCAGGCGTGGAGATTTTGGGTGAAAAGAGCCGTGCCGTGGTTGCCGTGGCCGCACCGCGCGCCGAAGAAGAAGTGGCAGCCACTGCTGCTCCTGGCGCTGCCGATGTGGAGATGACCAAGGAAAAGAAGGAAGAAGGCGCCGAGGGTGCCAAGGCCGCAGCCCCGGCTGCGAAGGGCGACGCGAAAGCGGCCGCCCCGGCTGCCGATGCGAAGGCGGGCGCCAAGCCCGAAGCGAAGGCCGCCGAAAAGAAGAAATAGTTTTAGCGCGGATTGCGGGTTGCGTGACTGCAAATTCACGGGCCACGGAACACGCCATCCGGGCACGCTCACATGGAAAATGTTTTTCTCATCGTGGGCCTGGGGAATCCCGGCGCGGATTACGCGAAGACGCGCCACAACGCCGGTTTTTTGCTGGTCGAGAAACTGGCCGCGCAATGGCGGTCGGACTGGTCAAAAGAGCGGAAGTTTCAGGCGCGGGTATCGCGCGCTGAACGAGGCGGCAGGACGGTAATATTGGCCGAGCCGCAGACGTTCATGAATTTGAGCGGCGAGTCGGTGGGGGCGCTGGTGAAGTTTTACCAGTTGCCGCTGGAACGGATTTTGGTGGTGGTGGACGACGCGGATTTGCCGCTGGGCGAAATCCGGTTGCGGCCAGGCGGCGGCACCGGCGGCCATCACGGACTGGAATCGGTGATGCAGCACGTTGGCTCGCGCGAGTATGCGCGGCTGCGGATCGGGATCGGGCGCAAAGACGGCGCGCGACAGATCACGGGGCATGTGCTGGGCCGGTTTGAAGCGGACGAGGCGCAGTTGCTGGAAAAAGTTTTGGATCGGGCGTCCAGCCAGATTGATTGCTGGCTGGTTGCGGGATTGCAAAAGGCGATGAGTCAATTTAACGGGGTCGTGGACCCCAACAACGAAGAAAAGAAAAAGTGAAAAGATACGAAGGTCTGTTCATCCTGAACACAGCAGGAAAAGAAGAAGGCATCAAGCAGGCGCTGGACAAGATTTCCAGCGAGATTGTGGCCGCCGGTGGCAAGGTCGAAACGGTCCAGAAGATGGATCGCAAGCCTTTCTCCCGCGTCGCGGACAAACGCCACACCGCGGGCTTCTATGCCAACGTGATTTTCTCGGGCAGCCCCGCCATCATCTCGACCCTGCAAACCAAGCTCGCGCTGGAGGAAGAGATCCATCGCGTGCTGTTCTCTCTCGCGCCCGAACCGAAGGCGGCGAAATAATCAACCGGGATCCTCATGGCCAGCTTCAACAAAGTCATTTTGGTGGGCAACCTCACGCGCGACCCCGAGTTGCGCTACACGCC
>DATHOB010000019.1:0-6268 GCA_035485355.1 Opitutales bacterium
GTGAACGCGCTCGACGGCCCGGCAGTAGCGGCCATGTTCGCGCATATGGAGGAAAGCCTCCGTGCCCCGCTGGCCCTGTTTTATCTGCGCGAGCTTAATTATCGGGAAATCGCCGAAGTATTCGAAACCACGGTGGAAAACATTCTGACCCGCGTCGCCAGCGGCAAAGCCCAACTTAAGCAAATCCTGGCCGGTAGGGCCGGGCACGCCTGATTTCCATCCCCCCATGACCTTTGACGAAGCCAAAACCATCCTCAACCTCTGCCCGCCCGAGGACGAGACCAACCCGGACGTGCCGGGGCTCAGCGGCGCGTTGATCCTCGCCAACGCCAACCGGCAACTCGGCGCATGGTGGGAGCATGAAAAAAAAATCGGCGCGCAATTCAGCCGCAAACTTAATTCCATTGTGCCTCCCGCGGAGCTCACCACCACCATCCTGCGCGGTGGGGCGACTATCTTTTTCGCGAGCCGTCTCATTGCCGAATCCACCGGCGAAACGCTGCCCGAGCCCGCGCCGCTGACAGTCGAATCATCCCGGGAAAAGACCGCCGCGGAAAAACTTGTCGCTGCGTTTGAAGTGGAAAATAAAACGCCTTCAGTGGGAAAATCCTGGATCTGGACCTGGCGTATCGCGCTGCTATTGGTGGTGATTGTTGCCTTCCTGCTCGGGCTGTTGTCGCTTATACTAATTTGGCACTAAATTTTTGGAATCCTTACTTTTAGTTAGGGGCAGCCGAAGCAGACTTGCGCTGCCGCAACCCCTTCACCGTCGCGCGCAATTCGCCCTCGAGGAGTTGCCGGGTGGACTCCGGAAGGCGTTGATAGGCGGCCACGGTTTCGGGTGCGGCGGAAGCATGGAGCGCAGAGGTGGTTACCGCGGCACGCTCTACTGCAAGCGCGGAGCGAGATGGCGTTGGCGCAGATTCCTCCACGGCGTGGCCGTTGGCCGGTTTAGCCGCGGGTTTCGTGGAAGCAGGAGTGACGGATGGCGTCGTGACTACCGCCGGAGTTGCTTTAAACGCGAGAGCGGGCGGTGGCGACGTGCTTATTTTTTTTTGGCCGGCTTCCTGAGGGAGGCCGGTGGAGAGTTCCGTGAGGTCTTGAATCAGCGAATCGAGGGCCCTAGTTCGCCCTTGCTCGGCGGCGCGGAGCAGCAGCACTTCAAAATTTACCCGTTCGTTCAGACCCCGGCGCACGGCATCTTCGCCCGCGTGCAAGGTTTCCAAAATCCGCAGCAGCGAATCCGCCCGCGCGGGGATGCCGAGCTGCTCCGTCGCGCCATCGCCGCGCACTGCATCCAGCAACGCCTCGCGCAGTGCGGCCTCAAGGTCGAGCAGCACCCGGTTCAAGTCGCGGCCTTCCGCCGCCAATTTCTCCACTTCACCCACGAGCGCGGCGTAATCTCCTGCGGCCAGACCGCGAGCGAGCGCTCCCACCTGCTCCACCGAGGCGAGGCCATAAACATCGAGCACGTCGTCATCGGCAATTTTTTGCCCGCAGAATGAAATCAATTGGTCGAGAATGGACTGCGCATCGCGCATGCCGCCCTGCGCGAGGCGTGCGACGGATTGCAGCGCGGCGGGGGTGACGGATATGCCCTCGGCCTTGGCGATTTTCCCCAGCTTTTCCGCGATCTGCGCGTCAGGAATCGGGCGAAACTCAAAGCGTTGGCAGCGGGACACGATGGTCGCGGGGACTTTTTGCGATTCGGTCGTGGCAAAAATGAACTTTACGTGCGGTGGCGGCTCTTCGAGCGTCTTGAGCAGTGCGTTGAATGCGCCGGTGGAGAGCATGTGCACTTCGTCGATAATATAGATTTTGAATTTTCCCTGCGTCGGCGCGTATTGGCAGTCGTCACGCAGCTGGCGGATGTTGTCCACGCTGTTGTTCGAGGCGCCGTCGATTTCCTGCACGTCCATGCAGGAGCCATTCATGATGGACTTGGCGAGGGCCGAATTGTCGTCGGGACTGACTGTCGGACCGCCTTCGGCATTGAGCGCCTTGGCAAGGATGCGAGCCGTGGTCGTCTTGCCTGTGCCGCGCGGGCCGACAAAGAGGTAGGCGTGGGCGAGGCGGTTCTGCGTAATGGCGTTTTTAAGCGTGCGCACGATGTGCTCTTGCCCGACGATCTCGTCGAACTGCTTGGGCCGCCAGCGGCGGGCGATGACCTGGTAAGCTTCTGCCACATCCACAGTCCACCGCCAACGCACGCCGGAGGAAAGCAAAATCTTATCTTCGCCGCTTAAATTTCAACATATTTGAGCCCCGGCACCCTCTTGAACACCTTTTCGCGACCGACCAGACGCGCCCCATAATAAAGCGCGGTCGCGGCAATCCAGGCATCATTTTCGCCCAAACGCTGTGGCAGCGCATTCTGCATGATGGCCATGCGATAGGCAATGAGCGGAAAAACATTGATCACCCTAAACCGTGAAAGAAACGGTTCAGTGGTAAGCGGATTATCGAAGCCTTCCGCAAATTCGCCAATACTGACTACGCTCACACCATGCGGGGTGGACCGATGAGCGTGAAGACATTGGCGGGCGGGGCCAAAACGCCGTTCCGACACTTCAGCTTCCAATTCGATCAAGAAACTGGTGTCAAACAGCAACACGGCGTTTGCGTTTGGGTCCGGCGCCCACACCTTCCAAGTCGCGCATCATCACTTCCAGCTCTCCGCAGGTCACCGCCGGGCGCTCGGCAAAAATACGCCGCACCACCTCGGAAAAAGATTCCCGTGAGCCGATTTTCTCCTTCTTCAGGAGGCGATAGGCGTCAGTTTCAAGCGATATGGTCTTGGTGGCCATGCACAGACCATGCATGGTGCGCAGAGAATTGTCAAACGGATTTGCTCTTCGGGTTGGCATCCGGCACTGTCCCCGCCTTGGTGAAGATGCGTGGGCGGCGCAGCCGGGCATGAACCAGCTCGGCATAGCGGGGCTTCAGCTTATCCAGATCGTAGCGAGTCATTTCGACGTCGAACCATTCACCGGTTTTATTGCCAACGACCTGCACCCGCGCGCCAGCACCGGCCGCAAAGACGTGGTGGACGATGACGGGTATGGTATCCACCGCGGGCTCGCGCAAAAGCTCGATGTCGTGCGGTCGCACATAAGTCACCGCTCCCTGTGCGGGTGTGGCCTCGGCCGGTGCGTTGGGCACGGCGGTCAATTCCAAGCGGTTTACATTGCCTAAAAATTCGAAGACAAACGGTGTGGCCGGGTTGTCGTAAACTTCCTGTGGCGGGCCGACTTGCTCGATGCGCGCGTTATTCATCACCACCACTTGATCGGCCAGTTCGAGCGCCTCCTCCTGGTCGTGGGTGACAAACACCGTCGTCAACTGCACCTGCTCGTGAAACCGGCGCAGCCAGCGGCGCAATTCCTTGCGCACTTTCGCGTCGAGCGCGCCAAAGGGCTCGTCGAGCAGGAGCACCTTGGGCTCGGTGGCGAGCGCACGGGCCAGCGCCACACGCTGCCGCTGCCCGCCGGAAAGCTGGTGCGGGCGACGGTGGGCGATGCCGGGGAGCTGCACTAAGTCGAGCAAATCGTTAACCCGCTTTTCGATTTCCGCGCGCGGCGGCCGCGTCTTTTTCCCGCGCACTTTAAGCCCAAACGCAACATTTTCAAAAATCGTCAAATGACGGAACAGCGCGTAATGTTGGAAAACAAAGCCCACCCCGCGCTCGCCCGGCGGCGTGTTGGTGACATCCTCGCCGTGCAGGTATACCCGTCCGTTGCTGCCGGGGTCGGCGTATTCCAACCCCGCGAGCACACGCAGCAGGGTCGTCTTGCCGCTGCCCGATGGGCCCAGCAAAGCCACCAGTTGGCCCGCGGGAACCTTCAATTCCAGGTTTTCCAGCGCGATAAATTGGCCAAAGGTCTTGCGAATGTTTACGGCATGAATGCTCATTAAAAGTTGGACGGGGTGGTATTCGGTGGTGGTGGTGGAAAGCTCGGCGGATGCGATTGGTTCAGGCGGTTTCCCGCGCGGCGCGCGCATGGCGCCATTCGATGAAGTTTTTCAGCACCATGGTGACCAACGCCAGCAACGTCAGCAGCGACGCGCAGGCAAAGGCTCCGGCGTAAGCTCCGGGCGATTGGTAGAGCAACTCGATATGCAGTGGCAGCGTGTTGGTCTGGCCGCGGATGTGGCCGGAGACCACCGACACCGCGCCAAATTCGCCCATCGCGCGCGCGTTGCAGAGGACTACGCCGTAAAAGAGGCCCCATTTGATATTGGGCAGAGTGACCCGCCAAAAGGTCTGCCAGCCATTCGCCCCCAGCGTCAGCGCAGCGTATTCCTCGTCGTTGCCCTGCGCCTCCATCAGCGGGATGAGTTCGCGCGCGACAAATGGAAACGTCACGAACACCGTCGCCAACACGATGCCCGGCACCGCAAAAATAATCCGGATTGTGTCATGCGGGCCCCAGTCGAAGTTCAGCGGCCAGCCTTGGGCAAAGCCCACCCAGTGGGGCACGGGATATTTCGGGTCAAACAGCCAGTCGCCCAACCAGCCCTGGCGACCGAAAATCAGGACGTAAATCAAACCGGAGATGATGGGCGAAACCGCAAAGGGCAGATCCACCAACGTCAACAGCAGGCTACGGCCAGGGAATTTGTATTTCGCAATGCACCACGCCGCGGCCACTCCGAAAATCGTATTCAGTGGCACCGCAACGGCGGCAATGAACAACGTCAGCTTAATGGCCGCCCAAGCGTCCGGATCGTTCACAGAATTGAAATATACCGCAGCCCCCTTGCTGAAGGCCTCCACAAAAATCACCGCGAGCGGCAGGATTAAAAATAGCAGCAAAAAAGCGATGGCCACGCCTATCAGCAGCCGGCGCACCCACGGCGCCTCCGCAATGGCTCGGTGGCTGGGCTGCGGAGCGCCCGAGCGTGAAATAAGCGTGGTGGAGGCTGAGGCCATGGGTAAAAAGGCGGGAAAATTAATTTTGCGCCGCACCCGTGCCGGTGCGCGTCTGCGTCCAGCGTTGTAAAATATTGACGGTAAGCAGGATGAAAAACGACGCCAGCAGCATCACCACGGCCAGCGCGGTGGCTTTGGCGACTTGGTTTTCGTTGATCTCGTCGTAGATCAAAGAGGGCGTGATTTGCGTGTGCATCGGCAGATTTCCGGAAATGAACACCACCGAGCCGTATTCGCCCAGCGAGCGTGCAAACGCGAGCGCAAAGCCAGTCAGCAACGGCGGTAGCAACACCGGGAAAACCACCCGGAAGAAAACCTGTCGGCGCGTCGCCCCGAGCGTGGCGGCCGCCTCCTCCAATTCCGGCGGCAACTCCTCCAGCACCGGTTGCAAAGTTCGCACGATAAATGGCAGGCTGATGAACATCATGGCCACGAAGACCCCCAGCGGAGCGTAGGCCACCTTGATGCCCAGCGGCGCCAGCAATCGGCCAATCCAGCCCTGGTCATTATACAATGCAGTTAGCGCAATCCCCGCCACCGCCGTCGGCAGCGCGAACGGCAAGTCCACAATCGCGTCGAAGAAATTGCGCCCGGGAAATTTGTAACGCACCAGCACCCACGCCACCAGCAAGCCAAACACCGTGTCCACCGCCGCCGCCGCCAGCGACGCACCGAAGCTAAGTTCGTACGAAGCCACGGCCCGCGGGTTCCACACCGCCGCGCCAAATTCAGCCCAACTCAGTTGCGCGCTCTTAATGAACGCCGCCGCCAAGGGCAGCAGCACAATCAGCCCGAGGTAAAATACCGTGAACCCCAGCGTCAACCCAAAGCCCGGTAGGATGCGCCGGGTCGGAATCGGGGCAGCACTAAATCCCCCCGGCGGCGCAGGGCGCGCCGGAGTTGGCGAAGGAATAATCACCAAGGTGCTGTCAGACATTAATTGATTAAATAGTGAAAAGGTCTGGGGTCGCGAAGCTTAAATGCTCATTCCAGTGGAGACTGCGATGCGGAAATTGTTAAGGAACACGCGCACGGTGTGGGAGACCGCCTGGATGGCCCACTCCAGCGCCGGGGCCGCCGGAACGAGCAACGTGACTTCAAACGGGCGTCGGCGCAAATCATCGGCCAGCGTCAACGGGCCCGTCTTGGCTTCCTGCCCCTCGGGATGCGCTTCCCATTGCACCGGGAATTGGAACGGCAGGTAACCCGCCTTGCTGGTGCCGCGCACGGGCCGGGCGTGCAGAAACGGATCCCCCGGCGCAAACCCGCGCAGCCAGCCGCGCAGTTCGTCAATGCCCGGCTCGCTACGCACGATGAACACGCCGTCGTATTGCA
>DATHOB010000020.1:0-6343 GCA_035485355.1 Opitutales bacterium
TGCATGATTTTTACGAACTCTATCCCGCGCGCTTTAACAACAAGACCAACGGCATCACTCCGCGCCGCTGGCTGCGCACCTGCAATCAGGAACTGGCCGCACTTATTGACGAAACCCTCGGCGGGGATCAATGGACCACGAATCTCAGCCTGCTGCGCGGCCTTGAAAAGTACGCCGATAACGTGGCGTTCCAGGATAAATTCCGCTCGGTCAAACTGCTCAAAAAGAAGCATCTCGCCCAACTCATCAAGACCGAGTGCGGCATTACGGTGGATCCCGCCGCGATCTTCGACTGTCAGGTCAAGCGCCTGCACGAATACAAGCGGCAGCATCTCAACCTGCTGCACATCCTCACGCTCTACCGCCGGCTTCTGCACAATCCGGCCTTGGATATTGTGCCGCGCGTCTTCATCTTCGGCGCGAAAGCCGCTCCGGGCTACGACCTGGCGAAGGACATCATCCACGCCATCAATGCCGTGGGCGCCGTCATCAACCGCGACCCGCGCATCAACGGCAAATTGAAAGTCGCCTTCCTGCCGAACTATTGTGTCACGATGGCCGAGCAGATCATCCCTGCGGCGGATTTGTCCGAGCAAATCTCCACCGCAGGCAAGGAAGCTTCCGGCACGGGCAACATGAAATTCGCCCTCAACGGCGCGCTGACCATCGGCACGCTCGACGGCGCGAATGTCGAGATGCTCGAGGAATTCGGCAAAGAGAACATCTTCATCTTCGGCCTCACGGTCGAGGAAGTGGAGGCCTTGTGGAAAAGCGGCTATCGCCCGTGGGACTATTATCACGCCAACGAGGAGCTGCGCGGCGTGCTCGACTGGCTGGGCTCGGATTACTTCACACCGGATGAGCCGAAATCGCTGCTCTCCGTGCGCGAATCCCTGCTCGAACGCGGCGACCCCTTCCTGTTGTGCGCGGACTACGCGGCCTATATTGCCAAGCAAGCCGAGGTGGACCAGGCCTTCCGCGACCCGCAACGCTGGACGCGCATGGCGATTTTAAACACCGCCCGCTCCGGCAAATTCTCGTCAGACCGCACCATCCACGAATACGCGAAAGACATTTGGGGCGTCCGCCCCTGCCCTGTCGGCCCGGACTCGACGCAAACGCAGGTGCCGTTCATCACGCCCTATCCTTTTTCGCCGGATCCACGGGGGAAGCAAGTGCGAGGAGGGTGAGCGATTAGTTGGGTGGGTGGCCAACGAGTAGTAGGCGGGGCCTTCGGACCCGCCTAGCGAATCAGCATGAGGAAAAAGTGCGAAGTGAAAATTTCCATTTGCACGCATCCCATCACCGGAAGCTAGGGTCGGGCGGGGACGCCCCCGCCCGACCCTAGCAGAACACCTCATTTGACTATTTCGCCAAGGCGTGCGATTAATGAAGGCTCGTTACACCGAAAATATACTCATGAAAAACCCCCTCAATATCACCCGCAAAGAAATGGTTGAACTGCTCAACGAAGACTTGGCCCGCGAATTTCAGGCGGTTATCGCCTACGTCGTCTACAGCCAGACGATGAAAGGCGCGAAGTTCATGGACATTGCGAAAGAGTTGGAAAGCCATGCGGGGGAAGAACTGGATCACGCCATCAAAATCGCCAAGCAGATTGATTACCTCAATGGCACGCCTGTGACCACGCCCAAGCCGGTCAAACTCTCCGACAAACCCGAAGACATGCTACGCTTCGACCTAGAGAATGAAAAGACCACCATCATCAACTACCGGCAGCGGATTCGGCAGGCGGATGCCATGGGTGAATTTGCCTTGAGCGAGGAACTGCGCAAAATTATCTCGCAGGAGCAGGAACACTACACCGACCTCGCCACCGCGCTCGGCATTGACGCTCCGGCGATTGAGGGTTGATGTCGCGAAAGCTTATCCGGGCGTTACTGCGGGAATGCCCGCATCCGCTGTCTGCTCGATGACAGTGAGAAATTCTCCCCGCGTGAAGGGCTTGGAGACGAGCGCCTCCATTCCCGCTTCGCGGTAGTTTACCCGATCCTCCTTCATCACCCGCGCGGTGAGCGCGACAATCGGCGTGGGTCGCCCGCCGCGGGTGCGCTGAAATTCGCGGATTTGTTTGGTGGCCTCCAGCCCGTCCATCTCGGGCATTTGGATATCCATCAAAATAATGTCGAACTGCGCGCCTTGGGATATCGCGGCCACCGCCTCGACGCCGTTGTTGGCAATGACGACTTGGTGCCCGCGCTGATTTAGGAAATTACGCGCCACCGCCTGGTTGATGGGATTGTCCTCGGCCATTAAAATGCGCAAGGCGCGCGCGGCCTTGCCTTGGATCGCGCGGATCGCGCCGGCTTTGTCCGCAGCTTGACCCAGGATGGAAAGTATGGTCTTCAACAAATCACCCGGGGTGATGGGCTTGTTCAGCACCCCGGCAATGCCGAGTGCGCGGGCGCGCTCCGCTTCAATGGGCTGCAACGCCGAAGATAAAAGAATCACCACCGGGCGCGGCAATTGCGGCATCTTTGCCAGTTCTTCCATGACCATGGCGCCGTCCATTTCCGGCATCATGGCATCGAGCAAGATCAGTTTGTAAGGTTCGCCAGATGCCGAAGCGTGTTCCAATTCCGCCAAAGCCACCGCGCCGCTATCCACGGTAACCGGCCGCATGCCCCAATACCGCGTCATTTCCTCCAGCACCCGGCGGTTGGTGTGATTATCATCCACCACGAGCGTCCGCAAACCCTGCAACCGCTCCGGCGGCGCGGGCGGCGGCACATGCACCGCGCCATTCGCACGCGCGAGCTTGACGGTGAATTCAAACCGGCTGCCGCGCCCCGGCTCGCTTTTCACCCGGAGCCGCCCACCCATTTGCTCGACGAGGCCGGAGGAAATCGCCAGGCCCAGCCCGGTGCCGCCAAAGCGCCGGGTTGTCGAGCCGTCGGCCTGCACGAAGGGGGAAAAAATAGCGTCCTGTTTATCCGCCGGGATGCCGATGCCCGTGTCCGCAATGCCAAAGCGCAATTGCACATGGCCGTTTTCGTTGCCCAGCGAGCGCACTTCCAGCGCGACCTCCCCTTCCTCGGTAAATTTAATCGCATTGCCCAAGAGATTGATGAGCACCTGCCGCAACCGGCCCGGGTCCCCCACCAGTTGGTCGGGCACGGTGGCAGGGACGTCGGCGATTAATTCCAGCGATTTCTGCCCGGCGCGAACCCCCATGGGCTTGATGATTTCCGCCACAACTTCGCGCAAGTCGAACGGAATGTTTTCGAACCGCACCATCCGCGCCTCAATTTTGGAGAAATCGAGCACGTCGTTGATAATGCCGAGCAGCGCATTCGCCGATTGCTGCACGAGGGAAAGGTATTCGCGCTGCTCGTCGGTAAGGTGGGTATTTAACGTCAGTTCCGTCATGCCCAAAATTCCGTTCATCGGGGTGCGGATTTCATGGCTCATGTTCGCCACAAATTCACTCTTTGCCCGGTTGGCCGACTCCGCCTCGATTTTGGCTGAGCGGAGTTCTTTTTCCGTTTGCTGCCGGGCGGAAATTTCATCAGCCAATTGCTGGTTGCGCAGCGCGAAGACCCGGGTGGACGCCATGAGCAGCATTTCAAAATCCACCATGCGCACGGTTTTCGTGGTCGGATTTTCCACTAAAATCGGCTCATAAATGTCCGCATCCGCCCGTTCGAGGCAGCGTTCGATTGCCTCCTGGATTGGGCAATCAGCCGGCAGGGACAGCATCGGCGCCAAATTCGCGCATTCGACGAGAGCGGAAATGGGCCGCACATAAAAAAACTCCACGCCGTAGGGTCGGCTCATCACCCGCAAAAATACTGCCTGCGACAGGGCGCTGACGCGCTCCATCCCGCGCAAGAGGATGATGCCGGGGACATCCGGGCGGTTTTTGAAAAATTGCGCGACCTCCGCGCCGCGCGCGCTCAAGTCAAACGCGGCTGCGGAATAGGGCAGTTCGCCAATCCGCGAGTCCGCGTGAATGTTAAAAGTGGGCTGAGAAGCCATGCCTCTCCCATCCTAACCCAAACTTGCCACCACATAACCGCAGAATTGTTAAATTCAGGTTACAGAAACTCCGCGAAACCTGCCTGAATCAGGCGTCCGCGAGTGGGGCATCCAGCACCGTATCAGGTTAGTGTAGGGAGCAATGTTAGGAGTAACGCGCTCGTTGTATTGTCGCATAGCGACTATACGATAATAGCCGTGGGCTTTAGCCCAAGATATCAATCATCAGATTCGAACGCGTCGCGTCGCTTGAACCTCATGGCATCTTTAGAAGGCCGTAGTCTTGCTACGGAGAATATACCATCGGCCATCAATTTTTTGAAAGACCACGGTCTTCAGACCCCCTGGAAGGACTACGCCATAACCGAGGTCGGTTGCGGGTTTCGTTACTTGGTAGGTCGCTTCGTCACCAGTGGCATTTAGTTCGGGCGACTGAGTTTTCATCGAAAGCATCATCTGAACCATGCCTTGGATAACCTGCTGCCCTTGGGGAGTTGACGGCATCTGCTGCATTGCCTGCGCTTTGGCCGCTTGTTGCGGCGCTTGAGAAACTTGGGCCGCGTCCTGTGTGGCCAGGTTCTGTTTGGCCAACTCGTCCGGCGAAAGATATTTATTGATCATCCCGGCCCAGTCGCCGGATTCGTACATTGATGCCATGTCATCAATCACGGCATTCAATTCCGCTTGAATGCGGTCGTTAGCGGGGTCGGCGGCTACGGGTTGGGCGGGCTTAAGCATGGCGACGGCGGGGGCTTCCACGCTCTTGGAAGCAACGGGGGGTTTAGGCTGAGAGGATTTTGTAATGACCGCAGGAGGCTGAACTTCCGGTGCTGGGTAGAAATGGACGCAGAGAAAAGCAACGACGGCGACGAGAGTGATGATGGCGAGAATGGTTTTGGTTTTTGTGCTCATAAAAAGGGCGGTTAGAAGTGTGCCGGTGAAGGTGGCTTTGCTTGCGGTGATGAGGGATGCGGCAGTTATGTCGTTAACAAGGTTTTGCGGCGCGGCTTGGACGGAATTGACGCTGATGGCCGTGGCGAGCAATGCAGCGGAGACCGTGATGCCGCGGCGGGCGAAATAGCTGCGGATTTTTTCCAACGCCCGCTCGCCGCGCTTTCTCGCCGTGTCTTCGCTCAGGCCTAGTACATCGCCGACTTCCCGATGGCTCTTGTTTTGGAAAAAACGCATGAGCACAGCCTCACGATCCAGGGCCTCCAACTGGCAGACGGCTTCGTCCAGCAGCGGGCGGAGCTGATCCCAATTCGGTTCAGAAACCTGGGTGGTGTCTTGCATGGTGGCAGCCTCCTGTTCGCGGGCTAATCGTCTGCAATCGCCGGAAATGAGTTTGCAGGCAGTAAACTTGGTCGTGGTGTAAAGCCAGCCAGTGATGCTTGGGTGCGTGGATAATGTCCGCGCCTTTCTGGCCAGTTCAGCAAAAACGCTTTGCGTCACATCCTGGGCGCGATGCGCATCGCCGCCCATTTGGCGCAGCGCCGAGGAATAAACGAGATCCACGTTTTGGCGCACAAGTTGGGTAAAGGCGGCCTGGTCGCCTTTCTCAGCGTACCGGCGTAGCAACTCACAATTAGTAGTCATGGCGTTCACCTATAATACTCGCCCAAAGCCTAATCGGACAAAAAAAATCGCGATCCCTTGGAAACCCCCTAGCCGGGCATGGTCGCCGGAAGATATTGCGTTGGAAGCCCCCGACCCGTGGATTATGATCGATGAAACCTGCCTCAGGCTTTAGATTCGGAACGCGTATTTCGTGCCGCATCTACCTTCGCCTTGTGTAGCGCGGCCAACACCATGACGCGGAAAGAAAGAAGGCAAAATGTGGGCTAACCACCGCGCTACCCCGGTAGCATAATACGCATCCTGATACATTATCGGTTATCCGCCGGATTTACGCGCGGGATTGAGCAAACGGGCCTCAATCGCCGCAATGGCGGTTTCGCGATCGCGCAGAGAGGCTTCGTGGATTTTCAAGGCGTCGGCCAGCGCGGCCAGTTCCTTTTCCCGCTGGGCGATGGCGTGTTCGCGCTGGACCAGGGCGGCGTCGGGGGCGGTGGAAGATGGAGTTTCGACCACCGCGACTTTAGGCGTTTCCGTTTTTGCGGATACCGCATCAACTTTCACACTTTCCTCTGCTGGTGCCGCCCTGACCACCTTAGGCTCCAATTTTATCGTCGGACGCAAAAAAGGCGCACTCGTGCGGGCCTTAAGCGAAGGCGACTGCGGGACTGGCGCAGGAGCGGAAGTTGAGACCACGGTCGCCGGGGCGGGCGCAACGGAAGTGGAAGTGCCGTGGGCCGAGCCGAGCATGGATTCGGCCAGTTGCGCG
>DATHOB010000021.1:0-3158 GCA_035485355.1 Opitutales bacterium
CTGCTGCAAATGCGCGTGCGGCCGTATTATCTTTATCAGTGCGACCTCATCACCGGCAGCGCGCATTTCCGCACCGACCCGCGCGTCGGCGTGGAAATCATCCGCGCGTTGCGCGGGCACACCACGGGGTACGCCGTGCCGCAGTTCGTCATTGACGCGCCCGGCGGCGGCGGCAAGGTGCCGCTCAACCCGAATTACGTCGAGGAAATCAACGACGGCGAGGTGGTGCTGCGTAATTTTGCGGGGGAGCTATACAGCTATCCCCTGCCCGATGCGGTCACGGCGCTGAGGTAACAGTTTATAATTCACGAATGGACACGAATTTTTATTTGAGCCAATTCGTGTCCATTCATGGATTAAATCAGTGTTTTTTCTTCTTCGGGTCGCCGAAAAACCCCTCAACCCGTTTAACAATTTCGGTCACCGGCGCAAGTTTCCCCTCCCCTTCGTAGCCGCACGCCAACACACCCTTGGCGGGTTCGATGAAAATATTCCCGCGGGTGTAAAGGGTTTCAAGGTTGGCTTGGGTGGCCGGGTGCGCGAGCATTTTGCCATTCATCGCGGGCGCAATCATCACTGGCGCGGGGGTCGCGAGATAAATTGCGGTGAGCAAATCGGGTGCTAGGCCGTGGGCGAAATTGGCGATGATGTTCGCGGTGGCCGGCGCGACGAGCAGCAAGTCCGCCTTGTCGGCAAGTTCGATGTGTCCCGGTTGCCAGCCCTTGCCCTCGTCCCACAAATCCACGCCGACCGGATGGCGCGAAAGCACTTGCAAGGTCAGCGGCGCGATGATTTGCGTCGCCTCCTTGGTCATCACGCAAAAGACCTCCGCGCCGAGCTTGGTCAACTCGGAGGCGATGTCCGCGGCCTTATACGCGGCGATGGAGCCGGTGACACCGAGGATGATGGTCTTGCCGTCGAGGGAGGGCATGGGATGATGGTAAATCTGGATTTGATGAAGGGTTGAGTCAATCTTCGCTTAAGGCTTCAAGGGTGCGTCGAGGGTCGCGACGACAATCCAAGACTCGCCAAACTTCGACGACTGAGGCATCAATTTTGTAATAGACCGCGAAAGGGAAACGCTTGGAGAGTAGACGATGAAAACCACGATACCGACGATGAGTACCAGCATAAAGGGTTAGCGACTCAATGTCGGAATAAAGTGAATCCAGAAAATAATCACCCAGGTCGGGGCATTGGCTCTCATAGAAGTCTCGTCCGTCTGCGAGGTCATGCAACGCGACGGAAAGCAACCGGATTTTCATTTGCGTCGCTTGGCCAATTGTTTTTTCGCCGATTCCCAATCGATAAAACGGGCCTTGCCGGATTTAACCAGGGTCTCCGCTTCTGCCAGTGCAGTTGCGTGCCAAGCTGGAGACTCGAAGGAAGCTTCATCGCTGCTGAGGTCCACCCAAAGAGCCTCCATCGCCTGAAGCTTTTCGGCCTTCGACATGCGGGCGAGCGTTGATGCGGTCATGGGTTTAAAATACGATATTAACTCAAAGTGCGCAATCCAAAATCAGGGCGATTCAGTGCTCACAACGCCACTCCACCACGAGCAATGATTCTGTTGGCAATCCCCAATCAAGCGCAGCTTCAACCCAGCGTTTTTGCGTAGGCCTAATTGCATCTTTTCCGAGGCGCTTGGCTTCGACAAACAATACTTCATTTTTTCGCCAACAAAAGATGTCAAAGCAACCACCCCGCGCCATTGCTCGTTTCTGGATGTCATCGAATAGTTCAAACTGGGCTGCGGGCAGAGAAACCTTTTCGCTAAAGTCAGTCAGAAAACGTCTTCGGTAAGAGTCAACCCACACTCCTTCCCACCCGGCAGCTTTGAGGCAGCTAAGTATCACTAATTCGGCAAAGAGTGGTTTGCCCGCGTGTTCGAGCACGCACTTGCCGTTGTAGGTATCGAATAGTGGCTTCCCTAACCAAAGGGAAAACACCGGTTTGGCTTTTGGAATTTCCACCCGTTGTCCACTTGGCAACAACAGATGTTCAATATCTGTGGGTTGTAGAATCGTCGGGTAATCCATACTTGAGCGCGAGCATTCCATGATTGACGGCACAATATAACTCGTCTAGCTTTTAAGTGATTCAATGACCCTGCGCGCCCATAGTGCCCTGCTGCTGCTTGGCTTGCTCCGACTCCCCGGGCGGGGAGCCTAATCGCGCGCGTGGCGGCCCCGCCTTACCGGGCCGCAGTTTGATTTTCAGGCTTTGGGTTGCCTGGTGTTGTCTTGGTCGAGTTCCCACGAGGGCGCAGCAAGACTGCGCCCCTACAACTCGGAAGACTTCCAACTCGGCGGGTCAATGACGATGCCCGTTGATTTCCGGCTTCTTACTTCTTCATTCTTCCTTCATAATTCTTAATTCCTTTTTTCATGCAACACGGCTCCATCACCAAATACCGTCCCGTCCCGCATGTGGTTTTGAAAGACCGCACCTGGCCGGACCAAACCCACACGCGCGCGCCCATTTGGTGCAGCGTGGATTTGCGCGACGGCAATCAGGCCCTCGCCATCCCGATGAACGTCGAGGAGAAGCTCAAGTATTTCGCCCTGCTGGTGCGCATCGGGTTCAAGGAAATCGAAGTCGGCTTTCCCTCCGCCTCGGATATCGAGTATGCGTTCATCCGCCGATTGATTGAGGAAAACCGCATTCCCGACGATGTGTGGATTCAGGTGCTCACACAATCGCGCGAGCATTTAATCCGCCGCACGTTTGAGAGCTTGCGCGGCGCGAAGCACGCCATCGTCCATCTCTACAACTCCACTTCCCCGCTCCAGCGCAAAATTACCTTTGGCGACGCGACGCGCGAGCAAATCAAGGACATTGCCGTTTCCGGCACCCAGCTGGTCAAGGAATTGTCGCGCGATTTGGAAGCCGCGGGCACGCGCGTGCGTTTCGAATATTCGCCCGAGTCGTTTACCGACACGGAGACGGAATACGCCTTGGAAGCCTGCGAGGCGGTGTTGGACGTCTGGCAGCCGACGGCGCAAGACCCGATGGTGATGAATCTGCCCGCCACGGTCGAATACTTCACGCCCAATGTCCATGCCGACCAAATTGAATGGTTTGGGCGCGAATTGAAAAAGCACGGACGGCGTGACAAAGTGATCATCAGCCTGCACACCCACAACGACCGCGGCACC
>DATHOB010000022.1:0-11150 GCA_035485355.1 Opitutales bacterium
ATGCTGCAAACTTCGCCATTTGAGATGGCTGCGTTTCCTTCTGCGACCGTAGCAACTGCCGAGAGTCAAATCCATGGCGGCGCTTATTGTCGCACTCTGGATCGCCTGCATCTGGGGGTCATGGAAGCACTGGGCTTGAATCGGCTGCTAACCAATGACGACCAGCAAGCCGCCGCAGCGCGGGCGTTGGGTTTTGAAGTGCTGATGCCAAGGTGAAGGAATGTAAAGCTAAGTGCTGAATTCCAAATGTTGTGTGTTGGCCCACGCGGTTCGCGCGCCTTGAATTCCGCATTTGAGGTTTGCGTTTGTCTCCGCAAAATGGTGTTCTATCCGGTTTCCCATGCCCGACTTGGCGCATATCCGCAACTTTTGCATCATCGCGCACGTGGACCACGGCAAGACGACCCTGTCCGACCGCCTGTTGGAGACCACGCGCACCGTCGCGCAGCGCGACATGACGGCGCAGCACTTGGACGCCATGGACTTGGAGCGCGAGCGCGGCATTACCATCAAGTGCCATCCGGTGGCCATGCAATACCGCGCCAAAAACGGTGAGCTGTATTTGCTCAACCTGATTGACACGCCCGGACACGTGGATTTTTCCTACGAGGTTTCGCGCAGTCTGGCGGCGTGCGAGGGCGCGCTATTGCTGGTGGACGCCACTCAGGGCGTCGAGGCGCAGACGGTGGCCAACGCGCAACTTGCGCTCAACCAGAAGCTGACTATTATTCCGGTAATTAACAAGGTGGACATGCCGAGTGCGCGCATCGAACACGCGCGCAAGCAGATTGAGGATGTTCTTCAAATTCCAGGTGAGGATGCGATTTTGGCCTCAGGCAAGGCAGGCATTGGAATTTCGGATATTTTGGAAGCAGTTGTCCACCGGCTGCCGCCACCGCGCTGGGCGGATTACCCGTCAACGCGCGCGCTGGTGTTCGACAGCACTTACGACAGCTACCAGGGCGTCATCAGTTATGTGCGGGTGTTTTCCGGCAGCTTCAAGGCCGGGGATGAGGTAATGATGATGTCGCAAGGTTTGCGAGTGCAAGTGAAGGAAGTGGGGATATTCGAGCCCGCGCCGCGCGCGCAGGCGACCTTGGAGGCGGGCACCACGGGCTACGTGGTGACGAACATCAAGGACGTTCACGACATTAAAATCGGCGATACGATGACGCATTTCGCCACGCCCGCGAAAGAGATGCTGCCGGGTTACAAGGAAGTGCGCCCGATGGTCTTCAGCGGCCTCTATCCCATCGACACCTCCGACCACGAGAAACTGAAAGCCAGTCTTTCGAAATTGCGGCTGAACGACTCGGCGCTGGTTTACACTTCGGAAAGCTCCGTGGCCTTGGGCTTCGGCTTTCGCGCCGGATTTCTGGGTCTGCTGCACATGGAAATTGTGCAGGAGCGCATTCGCCGCGAATACGATGTGGACATCATTTCGACCTACCCGAGCGTCGTCTACCGTGTCACCAAGTCCGATGGCAATGTGGTGGAAATTGACAATCCCGTGCAGCTCCCCGACCCGTCAATTATCGCGAGCATAGCGGAGCCGACCATCCGCGCGACGATTTTGACGCCGAATACCTGCATTGGTGATTTGCTCGCGCTCATTGCGGAAAAGCGCGGAGTTTGCGACCACACCGAAACCCTCGACGAAGAGCGCATTCTCCTCCACGCGAAATTGCCGCTGAATGAAATTTTGGTGGATTTCAACGACCGGCTCAAGAGCATCACCCACGGCTATGGCTCAATGGACTACGAAGTGGGCGAATACGAGGTGGCGGACTTGGTGCGGCTTGATATTTTGGTCAACGACGATCCGGTGGACGCTTTTGCCTCCATCGTCCATCGTGTCAAGGCGGAGGGACGCGGACGCGCGTTGTGCGAAAAATTGAAGGAAATTCTGCCCCAGCAATTGTTCAAAATCGCCATTCAGGCGGCCATTGGCGGCAAAGTCGTCGCCCGCGAAACGGTGTCAGCCCTGCGCAAAGACGTGACGGCGAAGTGCTACGGCGGCGATATTTCCCGCAAGCGCAAGCTGCTCGACAAGCAGAAGGAAGGCAAAAAGCGCATGAAGCAAATCGGCAAGGTGTCCATCCCCCAAGAGGCGTTTGTCAAAATCCTGCATACCAACGCCGGCAATTAAGCGCCCGCCGATTTGTGCTGAATTCTACTGCAAAATCCGCTTTATTGCCTTCTCCATGTTTTTTCTGCCCAAGTCATCGGTGAAGCGCGCGCGCGAACAGGCGGAGAATTTGCTGCGGCTGGCCGACAAGGTGGATTGCTACCGGCGGGATGTCATCCCCCCGGCGGATTTGGAGAATTTGCGCGCCGCGGAATCTCGGCTGCACCAATTGTGGGACGAAAAGCAGGCCACTGCCGAGTCGCTTAATCAGGCCGCCGAGGAATTGCATACCGCGATGATTCCCTGCGGTGGCGATATTTACCCATTGACGTTTTGTGGTGAATACACGGAGATGATGATTGTCGCGGCCATTCTCGTCATTGGCATCCGCACGTTTTTTCTCCAGCCGTTCAAAATTCCGACGAATTCGATGTATCCCACTTACAATGGGATGACCCCCTATGTTTACCCGCTCGACCAGCCCGGGCCCAGCGCCCCGGCGCAAGTGTGGAATTTTTTGACCCTCGGGGCGGTGCATTACGATGTGCGCGCACCTGCGGATGGCGAGGTGAAGTTGGAGTTGGATGGCAATTTGGCGGCGGCGAATGTGTACACAGTTCGCCGTTCGTGGTCCCATCTCTGGCTGACCAATGACGATATGCGCCAATACCATATCGATGTCGGCGGCGTGCCGGCACCGTTCCTCGTGCCAGCGGATTTTGACCGTGGAGTGGACGAGGCATTTTTCAAGACGTACTTCCCGGATTTGTACGCGCAGGCATGGAAGGATCCCTGGGAGTTTAATCGTTTGCTAAGTGAAAGCGGAAAAGCCGTAGTCACCGGGCACACTCCGGAGGGCGCGGACATTTACACTGTTTCCACCGGCCACATGGTTCGTGCCGGTGACAGTGTGCTCAATTTCGATTTGCGTACCGGGGATATGCTATTTGTGGACCGGTTCAGCTACAATTTCATCTCGCCCAAGCCGGGTGACCCGTTTGTGTTCCACACGGGTGGAATCCCCGACTTGATTACGCGTTTGCCCGACGGTACTTCCGCCCAAATGGATCAGTATTACATCAAACGTCTGGTGGGCGCTCCGGGCGATGTGCTGGAAGTGCGGCGTCCGGTGCTTTACCGCAACGGATTGCCCAATACCGGCGCGGCGGAATTTGATAATAATGCCAAGCAGGTGGGTAATTATCCCGGTTATTTCAATGGCCGGCCAGGCTCAGCACTGTATCTTTTTGCTGGCAGTCCCTTCACCGTCCCGGACCGTCATTATTTTGCCATGGGGGACAATTCGCCGACGAGTTACGACAGCCGCTATTGGGGGCCGGTGCCGGCCGAGAATGTGGTGGGACGGGCGGTTTTCATCATCTATCCCTTTACATCGCGATGGGGTCCGGCGCATTAGGGCCATTTTGCATCATCTTGCGGTAATGGGAAATGGGTTAACATGTGTTTCCCTTGTCTGAATTTTAACCCCCTAGTGTTATGAATAAGAATTCGTTGCTGTTGGTGAGTGCTCTTTTGTTCGCTGCATGGGACATGCGTGCGGCGGATGCGCCGAGCACGCCGTCCGCTCCGGCGGCCTCCGGCCCCTATCATTTCGTCAAGGAAATCCACCTCGGCGGCCTGCCCAGCACGGATTATCTGACGGTGGATTCTGAAAATCATCGGCTCTATGTCAGCCACGGTACGGCAGTTACAGTGGTGGACTTGGACAAAGATGAGGTCATTGGTGATATCACGGGATTCACTGCCGTACACGGCATTGCCATCGCTCCCAAGCTGGGATTGGGTTACATTACGGATGGACGCGGCAACAAGGTCAGCATCTTTGATTTAAAAACCCAGAAAGTCACCAAAACGGTGGACACGGGCAATAATCCCGATTGGGTGATGTTCGAGGCCAGCACCAATGAAGTGTATGTCTGCAACGGCAGCAGCAAAACCATCACCGCGTTTGATGCCGTATCGGGTAATGTCACTGCGACCATAGATATTGGTGGTGGTCGGCCGGAAACCGCCATGGTGGATCCCAAGGCGGGTCGCTTATTCGATAATTTGGAAGACAAGTTTTCGATGGCCGTCATTGACCTGAAGACGCACAAGATGGTCGAAAACTGGCCCGCAGTGGCTGGCAAAGGGGCGTCCGGTCTTGCGATAGACTTGGAGCACCACAAACTTTTTCTCGCCTGCGCTGACGATGCCGCTCCGGCGACCGACATACTGGCCATGATGGACTCGGCCACCGGCAAAGTGGTCGCAACCTTGCCCTGTGCGAAAGGGGTGGATTCCTCAGCCTTTGACCCGGCAACCCAATATGCATTCGCACCAGGTGGCGGAAGTGGAACCATCACCATTGCCAAAGAAGATGGCGACAAGCTTACGTTGGTGCAGACCCTCACAACCGCGACCGGGGCCAAGACGATGGCCATCGACCCGACGACCCACAAAATTTATGTGGCGTGTGTCAAATACCAAGCCCCGTCTACGGTAGCTGCCGCAGCCTCAGCGGCTTCGGGCAGTTCAGGGCCTGCGGCAGCTTCAGCCTCCGGGTCCGCCCGGGGTGCTGCGGCTCGCGCGCCACGCCCGGCTCCGGTGGCCGATAGCTTCCGCGTTCTGGTCTATGGCATGGACGCCGCAAAATAAGGGCTGTTCGCCCGTTCTAAATCTGATTAACTTTAAGCGTTGGCGGCGGGGGCCAGTCCCCTGCCTACGCCGCTTCACTGTCATGCGTGTGCTCGTCGTCGAAGATTCCTCGCGTTTGCAACGCACCCTGGGCACTGCTCTGCGTAAGTCCGGCTATGCGGTGGACTTGGCGGGAGATGGGGATGAGGCATTATGGTTGGCCGAATCCCATGATTACGATGTCATCATTATGGACATCATGTTGCCCAAGCGCGATGGACTGGCGGTTCTGGGGCAATTGCGCGCTCATGGGAAAACAACCCATGTACTGTTATTGACCGCGCGCGACACAGTGCCCGACCGCGTACGTGGCTTGCGCGCCGGGGCCGACGATTATTTGGTCAAGCCCTTCGCGTTGGAAGAACTCCTGGCCCGGGTGGATTCCCTTTGTCGGCGTGCCTATGGGACGAAACAAGCGGTCATTACCGTTTCTGATTTAGAGATAGACACTCTGGGCCGCCATGTGCGCCGCTGCCACAAAACGGTGGATTTGACCGCTCGGGAATACCTGCTGCTGGAGTATCTGGCGCGGCGGCTCGGGCAAGTGGTCACTCGGTCAGAGATTGAGGAGCACATTTATGACGGCCAAGTGGATCCGATGAGCAACGTGGTGGACTCGGCAATTTGCAGCCTGCGCAAGAAGCTTGGGGAGTATGGCGAAGCGCCGCTCATTCATACACGCCGAGGCCTGGGCTATGTGCTTGACGAAGTTTCCGCCACCGCGGCCACATCATGATTTCCATTCGGCGCCAACTCACGCGGGAGTTGATTGGGGCGTTTTTCATCCTGCTGGGTGGCGCATTGGCGGCACTTTATTTCGCGGCCCGGGACGAAATTATTGAGCAATTTGACGACGCACTCCGTGCGAAGGCCCTCGCCATTAGTTCGCTAACCATGCCGCATGATGGGGAGATTCGCCTGGATGCCTCGGACCAATTTTTTCGTAGTTTTAGTAAGCAACGACCTTTGGACTTCTATGAAATCTGGAGCCCGGACAACCAGGTGTTGGCACGGTCGGAATCCTTATCCGAGGCAAATTTGTCTCTGCCCGATAAGTCATTGACGCGTCCTCGAATTTGGAATCTGCAACTGCCTGATAACCGCCCGGGGCGGGCTTTGGCCTTAAGGTTTTCTCCCGAAGAGGGCGAGCATCAGGAATTGTTTCCCAATCTCCAGCTTACTTTAATGGTGGCAAGTGACAGTGAACCACTTGACGAGGCGCTTCAGGAATTGCTGGGAATTGGCTGCATTGCGGGAGTTTTGTTGGCCGGGGCGACCGGATGGCTGGTTTCCCGGGTGCTCAAACGCGGTTTGCAACCCTTGAAGGACTTGGCCGATCAAGCTGCGCGAATTAATGCGGATTCACTGACCAGCCGTTTTCCTGCCGCAGGGTTGCCTGCCGAATTGCAGCCTATTGCCGGTCGGTTAAACGAATTGTTGGCGCGTCTCGAAATTTCCTTTGAGCGGGAACGCCGTTTCAGTGCGGATGTGGCCCATGAATTGCGCACGCCGCTTGCGGAATTGCGCACCTTGATGGAGTGTGCCTTAAAATGGCCGGAAGCACGCGAACCGGCGACTGACCGTGAAGTGCTGGCCATCGCTGCACAGATGCAAGCCATGGTCGCCAGCTTGCTCGCCCTCGTGCGCGGGGAAGAGCAGCAGCTGGTTGCCCATCTCGAGACCGTGGATTTGACCAAGTTGACGGAAGATTGCTGGCGTCCGTTTGCGGGGCGAGCAGTGGAGCGAACACTTATGATTATCTGGGAAGTTGCGACAGTACAAACGCTGGCCGATCCTGCGCTTTTACGCTCTATCCTGGGCAATTTATTTGAGAATGCAGTCGACTATGCTTCGGCGGGTGGTGAAATACGCATCCGAATTGAGGGCGATGCCCGTGGAGTGAAGTTGCGTGTTCGCAATTCGACGGAAAATCTTTCGATGGAAGACGTGGCGAAAATGTTCGATAGATTTTGGCGCAAGGAAGAAGCGCGCAGTGGGGGGAAACATTTTGGTTTGGGTTTGTCGCTCGCAAAAATGTTTTCCCAAGCGATGGGATGGTCATTGAACGCAGAGTTGGACGAACAACGCCGCTTGGAGTTCGTTTTGTCTGGCCCGGTGTCCCAGCCCTCGGCGGGTTGATTATTGGGGGTTGTCGGGCGGTCGTCATGTTCTTGTAATCTTCAATCCTCTAATCTGAACGGTTTACCACAATGCCCCCCATCGGAATTAATCGCTATTTGCCTCTTGGGGCCTTGGCTGTGGTATTGGTCGGGGGTTGCCAACAGTATGTGGATAAACCCCTTCAACCGAGTCAGACCGCGACGCAACTGCTCAATCGCTCCCTCAGCAGTCCCGAATTACGCGATTTTTTAAAGCAAAACCTTGGCCATGATCTGCCCGATTGGCCATTGAAGAACTGGGATTTCGAGACCCTGAATTGGGCCGCATTTTACTACAATCCTTCGTTGTCGATCGCGCGCGAGCAATGGGCAATGGCCCATGGGGGTATCATTACCGCCGGGGAGCGGCCCAACCCGACACTCACTGCTGGTCCCGGCTATGATTTTAATCCGGCGGCGGGCACGATTTCCCCATGGTTGCCTGCCGTGACCTTGGATGTACCGGTGGAAACTGCGGGCAAGCGCGCAAAACGTATGGAGCAGATGACCTGGCTCGCCGAGTCGGCGCGGCTGAATGTTTTTACTGCGGCGTGGCAGGTGCGGAGCGATTTGCGCCAGGCGTTGATTGAATGGGACGCCGCTGGACGCCGCGCCACGGTCGCGCGCAACCAGGTTGCGCTTGCGCGGCATATTCTGGATTTGCTGCAGCAGCGATTGGATGCCGGGGCGATTGCGGCGGACGAGATGTCGGCCACCCGGATAATCTGGGTGAAGGCCCAATCGGACGCTGGCGCCGCCGAGCGGGCTCTGGGCATGGCGCGAGCGCGGATTGCGGAAGTCATCGGCGTGCCGTCCAGCGCCATCGACGGGGTGGAATTTTCGGTGGCACAACTCACCCAAGGAAAGACTTTCACCCCTGCAGATATTGCGGCGGCGCGCGCCACTTCCTTACAAATGCGCGCGGATGTGCTTGCGGCCATGGCGATTTATGAGGCCAGCCAGTCCGCACTGAAGCTGGAAATTGCCAAACAGTATCCCGACATTCATTTAGGTAGTGGCTATCAATATGATTTGGGTGAAAATAAATGGAGCTTGTCCATCGGCGTGGATTTGCCCGTTTTCAATCACAACGAAGGCCCGATAGCTGAGGCTGCCGCGGCGCGGGAGCAAGCTGCTGGACAAGTCCTTGCCGTTCAAGCGCACATCATCGCGCAGATTGACGCCGCGGCCGCCGCTTATGCGGCCGCCACCGGCCTCGTGGAAGACATGGGCAAGGTTAACACTGAGTTGCAGAAGCATCTCGATTTGATCAACGCGCAAATTGCGGCAGGTGCGACGGATGAACTCGACCGGATGAACGCCCAACTTGATGCCGAGGTTAGTCAACAGGCTTTGGTTGACGCACAGCTGCAAGTCGCGACCGCGCGCGGCCAGTTGGAGGACGCGTTTCAAATTCCCCTTGCCAATTTATCTGCGGTGCAAATCGACCCGCTACAAGCCACTTCCTCATCCACCAAGCCATGAAAAAAACATTTTTGGGTATCATCCTCGGCCTGATTCTTGGCGCCGGTGCCATGTGGTTGTTCGGCCCCGGCGGCGCGGCCGCCGCACCCGCCAAGCCAGCCGATGCCGCCCCGGCTGCTCCCGATGCGGAACCGGGCACCGTGAAGCTCGAATCCGATGAACAGGAAAAAGCCGACATCAAAACCGCCCAGCCCACGGTGGCGGAATACAAACCTCTGGCGAAGGGTTTTGCCCGTGTGCTCGATCCGGCTTCATTAATTGCCGATCTCAATGACATTGACGCCGACACCGCGGCTTACACCGCTTCCACCAATGAGTATCAGCGTGTGCAAACTTTGAAATCCACGGGCAATGCATCCGATCGCGCAGTTGAAGCGGCGGATGCTGCCATGCGCCATGATGGTTTACAATTGGACGCCGCCAAAGCGCATTTGTTGGCCGAATGGGGCAAGGCGCTGACGACACGGGCGGATTTGCCGGATTTGGCCAAGAGCCTGTTGGCGCAGGATGCCGCGCTGATTCGCGTGGATATGCTGGCAGGGGAAACTTTACCTGCTGAGCCGCGGGAGCTCAAAGTCGCGCCAGTGATGGGCGCTGGTGACGCCGTTCCAGTCGAGGTTATTGGACCTGCACCGAGCACTGATTCTCAGGCACAAGGCGTATCCCGGCTGGTGTTGCTGGCCAAGTCGCCACCCGCGCCCGGCACGCAAATGTTGGCCTGGATGTCGAGCACCGCCGAGGGAGACAAGGGTTATAGTCTCCCGGGTTCAGCCATTGTGCGTTATGAGGGCGACACTTTTGTTTACGCCCAGGTGGACAATGAGCTTTTTGCCCGTTGGCGCGTCAAGTTGGGTGCGACGCTGCGCGACGGAAGCGTGTTTATCACCAGTGGCCTGACCACCCAGGACCACATTGTCGTCAATGGCGCGGCGCAATTGCTTTCCGAGGAGCTCAAAGCGGCAACGGGCGGGCCTTAGCCGAGTAAAACGGGATCTCATCCACGTTCGCACATCTTTCAAATTTAAACGTCCATGCTCCAAACGCTCGTCCAGTTTTCGCTCCGCTTTCGGGGCATTGTGGTGATTTTGGCCTGCCTCGTCATGGGTTACGGCTTGTATGATGCTTCGCAGGCCAAGCTCGATGTGTTTCCCGATTTCGTGCCTCCGGAGGTGACCATTCAGGCTGAGTCGCCGGGATTGTCGGCGGAACAAGTGGAGGCGTTGGTGACCCGTCCGCTGGAAAATCAATTGAATGGCTTGGGTCGCCAGGAATCGCTGCGTTCGGAATCCATCCAGGGTTTGTCGGTTATCACCATTCGCTTTGAGGAAGGGACGCCAATTTTGCCTGCGCGGCAATTGCTCGCGGAAAAATTGAATGGTGCGGTGAGCTTGCTTCCAGCTGGCGTAAAAGCGCCGACCATGTCGCCGTTAACCTCGCCAACCATGGATTTGCTGAAGATAGGACTGGTAAGCGACAAGCTTACGCCAATGGAATTGCGCACTTTTGCGGATTGGACTTTGAAGCCGCGGTTATTGTCCGTGGCCGGGGTGGCGGATTGCAAAGTTTTCGGTGGGGAGGTGCGCCAATGGCAAATTCAAGTGCATCCCGATTTGCTGGCAACTTATGGAGTGGGGCTTGACGACGTGCTGGCGGCGGCCCGGTTATCCACCGGAGTGCTGGGCGCCGGTTTTGTGGAAAACAGCAACCAACGCATGGTCATTCAAACGGAGGCGCCCACCATGACTGCTGCGGAGTTGGAGAATGTGGTCATCACGACCAATAAAGATGGCGTGCCAGTACGAATCAAGGAAGTGGCAACCGTATCCGAGGGAGCAGAGCCAAAATTTGGCGACGCGCTCATTCAGGGGCAGCCAGGTGTGTTGTTGACGATGACCAACCAATACGGCTCGAATACCAAGGACGTAACCCTTGGATTGCAAGATGCGTTGGCGGATATGCAGCCGGTGTTCCAGCGCGAAGGTATCCGGCTCTACGACAAGCTGCACCGACCCGCGACATTCATTGAGGTCTCGTTGGAAAACATCCGTCACTCGCTGATTTCCGGTGCCATTCTCGTGGCGGTGGTTTTGATTTTGTTTCTGGGTCATTTTCGTACCGCCCTCGTTTCATTGACGGCGATTCCCCTTTCTCTGCTTGCGGCCATTTTGGTAATGGACCGCACCGGAGTTAACTTAAACACCATCACGCTGGGCGGGTTGGCCATAGCCATCGGTGCGGTGGTGGATGACGCCATTATCGACGTCGAAAACATTTTGCGCCGTTTGCGCGAAAACCAGCGATTACCCCAACCCCGCCCCATGCAACAAGTGGTGTTGGAGGCCTCCATGGAAGTGCGCAGCGCGGTAGTGTACGCAACGTTCATTGTCGCCATCGTGTTTGTGCCGGTGCTTACTTTGTCGGGGCTTTCCGGTAGTTTCTTCGCGCCGCTGGCCCTCAGTTATATTCTCGCCATCATGGCATCATTGGCGGTGGCGTTGACCGTGACGCCCGCAATGACTTATTTGTTTTTTGCCAAGCATATCGACATGGCCGAGGCGCCACCGCTGCAGCGGTGGCTACGGCGAATATACACGGCGATGCTGGATCGCGTGGCCAAACACCCCGTCCTGATTATTGCCATCGTGGTGCTAATTTGCGCGTCGGCACTTGCGCCGCTGCCA
>DATHOB010000023.1:0-2917 GCA_035485355.1 Opitutales bacterium
GACGAGCACGCGGTATTTGCGCCGGTTCGCCGGGTTGACGAGCTTGATGGTGCGCTTGTGCAAGTCCCACTTTTCCGCGAGCGGGCCGGGCGGGATTTTGGCGTCGAGTTTCATGCGCGGAAAGAAAGTTTGGAAAGCGGAGTTTTAGTTCTTCGCGTTCGCGGCGTCGGCGGTCTTGGCCGGGGCGGCGGATGCGGCGGGCGGGAAATTATAATCTACTTCAACAGGCACCGGGCGGGACGCATCCCAGCTGGCGTCGGCCTTTTCGATTTGGGCGAGCACTTCGCGCACGGGGAGCAATTCGTGGTCTGAGTGGAGGGAGATTTGCACCGCCACGGGCACGGCAATGAAACCGAGGAAAATCAGCCAACCATATGCCAGCGCGGTTTTATCGAGAAACGCGCGCCACTTCGCGTTGCGGACGCCGAGACTTTGGAACATGCTGCTTACGCCGTGCGAGAGGTGCAGGCAAAGCAAGCCGATGGCGAAGACGTAAAACGCCGCGACCGCCGGATAGGAAAAGCCCACGAGCACCATCGCAAACACGTCGTGCATGCGCAGACCGTTTTCGGTGTATTCCAGTAATTTGAAAATCGGATGGATGACTTGCAGGGTGTAATGCGCGAGATGGAAAATAATGAAGGCGAGGACGATGAGGCCGCTCCAGAGCATTGTGCGCGAGGCGTAGGTGGCTTGGACGGTGGCATTTTGCTGGTAGCCCGGGCCGCGCGCGCGGCGGTTTTCAAGGGTCAGCAGAATCGCCATCCAGATATGCACGGCAATGCAGGCGAGGAGAAAGAGGCGGACCGCCCAGAGAATTTCCCCGAGCGATTGCAGGAAATTGGCGTAGTGGTTGATCGGCCCCGGCGTGGCGGCAAAAATTTGCAAATTGCCCAGCATGTGCCCGAGGACGAAAAGCACGAGCACCAGGCCGCTGGCAGCCATCAGATATTTTTTGACCAGCGAAGGGATGCGGGTCGCGGTGGGGTCGCTCATGGTCTCGGCAAAAAAAGAAGAAGGCGGTGGGCTATCGGGGTATTGGGGGCAAATACTGCCAGTATGATATATACATCCAAGCCTTATCGTATTCAACGGTCAACCGAACGACGCTAACGGCTTATTAGTCTGATAGATAAGGGGTATTATACTGCGGGTTCGGCAGATTTTGATATTGTTTGGCGGTAGGGACGCCTCTCCGAGGCGTCCGATGCCGTGAACGGACGGATCGAGAGCCGTCCCTACCTCAAATAAAAACTTGGACCTGGCCACAGTTGCTTTGAAAGCGCTCTAGCTCAGCAACAACAACGCCGGAGTTTCCAAAACGGATTTGAGCGCGGCGAGATATTGGGCGGCGGCGGCGCCGTCGATCACGCGATGGTCGCCGGAGATGCCGATGATCATGCGCCGACCGGCGACGATTTGCCCACGGGCATCCACCACCGGTTTCGTAATCGTCGCGCCCACGGAGAGAATTCCGGCATTGGGCGGATTGATGATGCCGTAGAAACCAGTCACGCCGAACATACCGAGGTTCGTCACCGTGAAGGTCGAGCCGGACATTTCCGCGGGCGTGAGTTTTTTCGACCGCGCCTTGGCGATGAGGGCTTTGGCCTCGGCGGAAATTTGGCGGAGAGATTTGCTGTCGGCATCGCGGATCACGGGGGTGAGCAGGCCGTCCTCCAGCGCGACGCCGAAGGCGAGGTGCACCCGGCCATGGCGTTGGATGGTGTCGCCCATCCACGAACTATTGACCGCGGGCACCCGGCGCAGGGCTTCGACGGAGGCTTTCAAAATGAAATCGTTGACGGTGAATTTGCCGCCGCCTTTTTCGGCCGGAAGGTCACCCAGGGCGGCGTTGAGGCCTTCGCGCAAATCGGCGAGCGGGCCGGCGTCGATTTCGATTTCGACATAGAAATGCGGAATGCCCGTGGTGGATTCGAGCAGGCGGCGCGCGATGGTCGAGCGCATGTTCGAGACAGGCACGGCTTCGTCCACCCCAATCGGGCCCGTAAGCGCGGTGACGGCGGAAGCCGAGGAACCCGACGAAGCGGGGGCGGCTTTGGGCTGGCTCGCGGCGGCGAGGACATCCGCGCGGACGATGCGCCCGCTCGGGCCGCTGCCAGAAATTCCAGAAAGGGATACACCTTTTTCCTCCGCCAGTTTTTTGGCAAGCGGCGAGGCTTTCACGCGCGCACCGGAGGCTGTGGGGGCAGGCGCGGGGGCGGCGGCTGGTTGGGGGACGGTGGTGGCGGGTTTTGGGGCGGTTGTTTCGGGCTTCGGCGCGGAAACGGCCGGCTTGGCGGCTGGCTCCTTGCTCGCGGCGGGGGCGGCGGCTTGGGGGGCGACGGTCGGGGCGGCGGGGGCGGCTTCGCCGGGCTTGCCGATGGCGCACATGGGCGCGCCGATGGGGATCTGCGCCCCGGCGGCGACATAGTGCTTGAGCACCACGCCCGCGGCAAAGTTCTCGACCTCCATGGTCGCCTTGTCCGTCTCCACTTCGCAGAGCACGTCGCCGGGCGCGACTTTGTCGCCTTCCTTCTTAAGCCACTTGACCAGGGTGCCCACGGTCATGGTGTCGCTGAGCTTCGGCATTTCGATGATTTCGGCCATGCCTCCTTTTAGAGCAGAAAGCCGTGCCAACGCAAAGCGGAAATAAACAGGGTGGCGGGGTAGTGTATCCGATTGACGATGATAATCTGAAACGGGCGCAGCAAGACTCCGATAATAGCCGTGGGCTTTAGCCCACGGAATACTGTGGATAATATACTGCGTCGCGTAGCGACGCCTCAATAACTGGGGTAGGCCCAGGCGTCGCTACGCGACGCGGTGTTTATCCCCGGTTGATTTCCGTGGACTAAAGTCCACGGCTAAATTCAAACCTCGCTACGCGAGGCCAAAAACGGCCTAAAGGGGAAAT
>DATHOB010000024.1:0-2727 GCA_035485355.1 Opitutales bacterium
AAAGCGGCTCCGCCAAGCGCGGGCAAATCTACCAAGTCTTTACCCGGACTGGCATCGTTTGCCCCCAAAACTGTGCCGTGGAACCCGAAAGGGTCGTTGGCCGATATCCTGGCCAAATACACCGGCTTCACCCGCGTCAAGGCGCTGATTGCCTTGGTGGACCAAACGCCGCCGGAGCAACTCGGCCAGCTCATTGACGAGGCCCAGCGCTGCCCCTACCCCGAATTCCGCCGCACCGTTTCCGACGCCGTCTTCGCCAAGTGGACGGCCCTGGCCCCGGAAGATGCGCTCCGCTTTGCCAATGCCTTTGCCCTGCGCGCCGGCACTCCGGACATGCTCTATAATTTGTTTTCCGCCTGGGCGGGCATTGCCCCCCAGCCCGCCCTCGCCGCCGCCGTCAAGCTGGGCAAAGCCTCCCTCCGCTATGCCGCAGTGGGCCAAGTGTTGACTACGTGGATTCAGTTCGACCCCGGCGCCGCGCTCGCGGTGACCCGCACTTTGCCCCCCAGCCTGGCGGACGACAAATTGATGAAATCCCTGTTCGACGTCATGTCGCGGCAGGACCCCGCCACCGCCATGGCGGCGCTCGATCAAATCGGCAAAGCCAGCCTCCGCCGCGATATTCAAAACACCATCCTGACCAACATGGCCGCCAGCGACCCCGCCGGGGCGCTGAATCTTTTGACCGGTTTGCCCGTGGGCCAGCAATCACCCCAATTGTTCAATGCCATCTTTGTGGCCATGGCGTCGCAGGATCCATCCGCCGCGTTTGCCGCCGCGCAAAACTTGCCGATTGGCGCCGCGCGCCTCGCCGCCTACCAAGGCCTGTACTCCGGCTGGGCGCAAGCCGACCCGATGGGCGCCCTGGAATCCGCCAAATCCCTCCCGCCCGGCCCGGATCATGACCTCGCCATGAAAGCGAGCCTCGATAATCTTTTCCTGCAAAATCCCGGCGCGGCGGGTGATTACATCGCCACTCTCCCGAACGGAAACAATCGCAACAGCCTCGTCTCCGCCCTCGCCGCCAAATGGGCCGATAGCGACCCCGCCGCCGCGCTCAATTGGTTGGATAAAAACGTCTCCGGCAGCGCCTACGACGCCGCGGCGGGCAATGTGCTCAACGCATTTGCCACTAGCGACCCGAACGGTGCCATGGCCTATATCGCGCAATTGCCGACGGGGACGAAGCGCAACACCTACATGCAAAACGCCATCGGCCAATGGGCCGCGCAAGATCCGTCCGCCGCCTCGGCCTGGGTGGACAACAACCTCACCGGCACTCCGCGTGATTTGGCCATGATGAATGTCGCGAACCAAATGGCCCAGTCCGACCCGACCCACGCCATGGACTATATCAACCAATTGCCCGATGGGGCCGGCAAGGACAACGCCATGATCACTTTGGCTGGCTCCCTCGCCACCCAGGATATCAGCACTGCGGTGGGCTGGATGCAGGGCTTGCCCGCGGATACCTCGGATACTGTCCGCCGCGCCGTGATGCAAAACATCGTCAGTTCCTGGACTAATATCGACCCGGTGGGCGCCGCGGGCTTTGTTCAGGATTACGCCAACGACCCCACTTACGCCAACGCCATCAATCAGGTGGCCTCCGCCTGGGCTCAGAATGACAGCCCCGCCGCGCTCGCCTGGGCGGAATCTCTGCCCGATGGCGACGCCCGCGATACGGCCGTGGCCACCTCGCTGGTGAGTCTCGCTAATTATGACGCCCCGACCGCCTGGCAAGACGCACTCGACAATTTTGACCTGTCCGCTACCACTTCCCGACCGCAAAATACTTTTTCCCGCATCTTGCAAACCTGGAGCGCAACCGACCCGGCCGCCGCCGCCGATTATCTGGAGCAACTGCCGGTCGGTGGCGGCTTTAATATTTCGGTAAATACCCTGACGCGAAATTACCTGGCGCAAGACACGCAGGGCGCATCGCAATGGATTGCCGGCCTGCCGTCTGATAGTCAAACCCGCGAAATCGCCGTGCGGGTATTGGTCAATACCGAAGCGGACAACGACCCCCAAACCGCATTCAATTGGGCGGTGACCATGAATAGTCCCATGCAGTCGGTTTCCACCGCGCTCAATGCCTGGGCGAAAGTTGACCCCACCGCCGCGACCGCCGCGCTCGACACCCTGCCTGTGGACGACGAGCAATACAACACCCTCCTTAATCAAATCCAGCAAGCCGCCACAGGTGGCTCAAGCAACAACTTACGGTTATATCAATCAGGTGTCATAAATTTAACGGGATCAGTACCTGACACCGCAGGCACAATAATCATGAACGGGCCCAACGGCCAAACGGTCACCTTCCAAGGAATCAATTCGGTTAATACATTTCAGGGAGCAGTTCAGACTTATCAAAACGCCCTTCCGACCCCGCAATCTGGCCCGAAGCAATGATTATCCCTGAATGGAGTGCCCGATATTAAATTTCCACTCATCGAAACCACCCATCCAGAATTTTCCACAGCAGCGGCAAATTTCCCGGTTGGTGTTTGGCCAGGCCCTTGAAAATTTGTTCCGCAGTTTGTACCTTCGCACCGCCGCCGTTCAACTCGTCTCCGCAATTTTCCACCATCGCCCCGAGCGATTGCGCATCGGCTTCCAGGTGAAATTGCAACCCCAAAGCCAGCCGCCCCCACGCAAACGCCTGGTGCGCGCACGCATCTGATTCCACCAGCCACTGCGCGTTCGGCGGCAGACTGAAAGTGT
>DATHOB010000025.1:0-3384 GCA_035485355.1 Opitutales bacterium
CAACTCCCACTCCGCCATCCTTGCCGGCGCTCACCACGGATAGCACACCGCCGCCGACACCCATGCCCACGCCCGCTCCGACCCCGGAACCGGTGGCAATGGTGCTCGCCCCGACCGTGCCTCCGACTCCTGCTCCTGAACCACCACCGGTCGCAGTGGTGACTCCGCCTCCCGCGCCTGCACCCACCCCCGCGCCACTTCCCCCGCCGGTTGCGCTTGCGCCAATAGTTCAAGCGCCAGCTCCCGCACCCGTACCCACGCCGACTCCACAACCGATTGCCACCACTCCGGCGGTTAAAACTTCCGCGCCCGCGGTCTCCGCACCGGTGGTGGCGGCTGGCCCCAATCCCGCCGCGCAAGCTTTTGTGGATCAGATGATTCTCAACGGCGTTCGGCTTGGCCAACCGGCGGATCAGCGCATTCTAGTCGGTGTCCAGTCCTATGCTTTGGGCGACCCGGTGAACCGCGATTTGAAGTTGAAACTTTCCACGGTTCAGCCCCACGATATTATTTTCACGGATGAGTCAGGATTCCAATACCACAAGCGATACTAATCCGAAACCGCGGTTGCAAATTGCGCGCCCCAAGGACGCGCCGCCCGCTTCGGAAAATCCATCGCCCCAGTCCGCGCCGGCTGCCCCGGCTGCGGTGCCGCGTTTTTCCTTCGCCCGCAAAAAAGCGGCCCCGGAACCCACTCCGGCGCCAGCCGCGCCCACCCCGGCGCCGTCCGGTCCGCCGCTGACCACCGGAAATACGGGCGGCTCGCAACTCAAACGCCCCCCGACGGGTTCGCGCTTGTTTGTGGCGCATGAAATTGCCGCACCCGAAGGCACCATGCCTGCGCCCTTGACGCCGGTGACTCGCGGTGTGACCCATTCCCCTTTTGCCGCCAAGCCCAAGGCTCCGCCGCGGAGCAACAAGTTGCTGCTCATTATCCTCGGTCTGCTGGTAATCGTCGTTGGCGGCGAATCTTACTACATTTTGATGCAGGATCAGCAGGCCGCAGATATCATCAAGGCCGCTCCTCCCGTCGTCATCGCCAACACCGCGCAAACGGTAAAGCCCACTGAAATCACCGCCACCACGGTGGCTGATTCCCCCGCCGCCAAGTTTTTGCAGGAAATGTCGGTCGATTTCGTGGACGCCGGAGCCAGTCCAAAGCTTTCGATTGGCGGCGAGGTCTACCATCCCGGTGAAGTCGTGGACAAGGATACCGGGCTGAAGTGGATCCGCATCGACGACAAAACCCGCGAAATGGAATTCACCGACAAGCAGGGGCGGCATTACATTAAAAAGTTTTAACAGAGGCGTCCGCGATGGAGAGAGTGAAATAGTCATGGAATTTTAACGTTTCCACGCTGGCTTTTATCCTTTGAACGGGTAGGGTGGCGGCTTCGCCCATCTCTCGTTATGGCCCAACCCGCTTCCACCCTCACCGTGCCCGCCGATTTCGCGCTGCTCCCGCCCGGCCAAAGTGTCAGCGATGCCTGGCTTCTGCAGGCCTCCAAGATGAGCACTGGCGAGTTGCTGGAAAAAATGCAAACGACGCCTGGCGGTTTGTCTTGGACGGCCGCGCACGAACGCATTGAGCAATACGGGCCGAATGTCGCCGTGCCGCACAAGGTGCGCCCCTGGCCGGTGGTGCTCTGGCACTCTTTTACCAATCCGTTTAATTACATTCTTTTGGTGTTGGGCATAGTGTCCTGGTACACGGCGGATCCAGATGACCCGCGTTTTTTGCATATACCGGATGACAGTCTGCTCATGTTCACGATGATCGTGGTCTCGACGGTGCTGCGCTTCTGGCAGGAATTCCGCTCTCAGGTCAAGGCCGAGGTGCTGCGCAAAATGGTGCGCAATTTTGCCACCGTCTATCGCACCGAAAATGAAGGAGTGGAGCGCAAGGCCGATTCGATGGACTCCGCCGCCTCGGAAATCCTCATGCAAGACATTGCGCCCGGCGACATCATCAAACTTTCTGCGGGCGATATGATTCCCGCGGAAGTGCGCCTTTTGGAGTCCCGCGACTTGTTTGTCAGCCAGTCCGCCCTCACGGGTGAAGCGATGCCCGTGGAAAAAGACGCGCGCCAAACCGGCACGGGCAGTGGCGAAGGCGCGCTCCTGCAAACACCCAACCTCTGTTTCATGGGCAGTTCCGTGGTCAGTGGCACCGCCAAGGCCGTGGTGCTGGCCACCGGGCCGAGCACGCAAATGGGCGCGTTGGCCTCGAAATTGGTCGAGCAGCGCCCGTTGACTTCTTTCGACATCGGGGTGAACAAAGTCAGCCGCCTGCTCATCACGTTCATGGTGGTCATGGTGCCGATTGTAATTTTCCTCAATCTCATTACGACAAAGGCCACGGAGCATCCCTGGAAGGACGCATTCCTGTTTGGCATTGCCGTGGCCGTCGGCCTGGTGCCGGAAATGCTGCCCATGATTGTGAACACCAACCTCGCCCGCGGCGCCGTGGCCATGGCGCGCGAGAAGGTGGTGGTCAAGCGCATCAACGCCATCCAGAACTTCGGCGCGATGGACGTTCTTTGCACGGACAAGACCGGCACCCTCACGCAGGACCGCGTCGCCCTGATCAAACATCTCGATGTCCATGGCGATGAGAGCGCCCAAGTGCTGGAGAAGGCCTATCTTAATAGTTTATATCAATCAGGTTTGAAGAATCTGATTGACCGCGCAGTCATCGATCACGCCCGGCTCTTTCCCGCGATGCAGGATGCCGCCGTGGCCTACCAACGCATTGACGAGCTCCCGTTTGACTTCACCCGCCGCCGCATGACGGTGGTCATCAAGCCCACTTCCGGCGACGGCCCCACGCTTTTTGTGTGCAAAGGGGCCGTGGATGAGATGCTCGAAATCTGTTCGCATGTGGTAGAGGACGGCAATGTTGTGCCGCTGTCCGAGTCCACGGCGGAATGCTTGCGCCAATTGCGCGACGACAATAACAACGACGGCCTACGCCTGGTTGGGGTCGCTTACAAGGAAGTGACCAAAGCCGCGGGTGAATATAAAGTCGCCGACGAAACCGGGCTTATTTTTTGCGGCTACATCGCCTTTCTCGACCCACCGAAGGATTCTGCCGCCGAGGCCCTGCGCCAATTGCGCGTGCATGGCGTTACCGTCAAAATCCTCACCGGCGACAACGGCATGGTCACCCAAAAAGTCTGCCGAGATGTGGGCTTGGAGGTCGAGGGCGTCGTCCTCGGCGAAGAGTTGAAAAATTGGACGCCACAGGATTGGAAGGTTCGGATCGAGCACACGACCATTTTTGCCAAGCTCACGCCCACCCAAAAGGCTGATGTCGTCCGCGCGCTCAAGGCCAACAACCATACCGTCGGTTTCATGGGTGATGGCATCAACGACTCGCTCGCT